>JAUIBC010000014.1 GCA_030427555.1 Gammaproteobacteria bacterium
TATCTGCAATCGAGCGAATGGTTCGTTCTTTAAATAGAATAGTTGATGGTATATTGATTATAAATCTAGTTCTTATTTTGGCAATTAAAGAAATTGCTAATAATGAGTTTCCTCCTAGGTCATAAAAATCATCATCTATTGATAATTTAGAAATGCCAAGAGTATTACGCCATATGTCTAGCAACATATTTATTGTATGTGTATGTTGCTCATTCTTATCTAGATTTTGTATATTTACAGATTTAACTTTAGGAATTAAATTTAGATTTTGTGGATCATAATGATTAAGATCAGTATTTGATATAATTACTTGTTGGTTATTATCATTAATTATTTGCCTAAATAATTCACATCCGTCTTCTGGATTGAGGCTATTAGTTTCATCTAAATCAATTAAAATTGATTCTGATTCTGCTGCCATACCAATTGTTCGCCATGCTTGCCAGTTTATAGTTACACAAAATACATCATGTGTAAAAACATTTGCAGCTTTTGTCATATAAGCATCTAAAACTCGATTTGCGGAACAATAGTCAATTTGTCCAGGGAAGCCAGTTATAGCAATGGTAGATGAAAAAAGAGCAAAGAAATCAAGTTTTTCATCGCGTAATAATTCGAGCAAATACTCAGTGCCATATAATTTGGGTGCTAGTACTTTTGCATATTCTTCTATAGATTTTAATTCATAAATTCCCATGCCGGGTAGCCCGGCCGCGTGAATAACACCGTTTATATGATAGTGTTTTTGTTTAATTTCATGAATTTTTTGTGATAGTTCTTCTTTATTGGTAATTGATACATTTATAATGGCTAAGCTTTTAGCGTGGTTTTTAATGTTAACTAACTTTTTAATTTTTTTATAATCTGGGTTATGGCTATTGGTTTTGTCAGTAATATAGCTTTGCCATTTATTTTCTTGCAAAATTGATGTTCTGCTAATAAGAATAATATTTGCGTTATATTCTTTGGCAAGAAATTCGGCAAGAGTAATCCCTATTCCCCCTAGACCACCAGTAATTATGTATGTTCCTTTATTTTTGAGGCGCTGTTGTAAGTCTTTTGGTTGAGTATTGTATAGTTGCAGTGTTTGTATCCAACGAAAATTACCGCGATAAGCGATTTCATCTTTATAATTTGTAGGCGAGATTGTATTTATTTCATTAATTATTATTGGTAGCAAGTTGGTTTGATTAAGATGATCTTGAGTTACATCTATGAGTTTCATTTGGATGTTTTGATGCTCTTGTGGGATTACCTTGCAAGGGCCTAAAATGCTTGCTTTACAAGGGTTAATATTTTCATTGCCTAAAACGCTATATAAATTTTGTGTTAGTATTAGGATTTGCATATATTTATCAGCAAATACTGCGGCAAATGCTTGTGCTAGGTATAAAAGACAATATGTTCCATGATATAGGCTGTTAAGCATAGTTAAATTATTATTGGTTAATGAGCAGATAACTTTTAATGTTTTGTTCGGAGGAGATATTTCATTTAGCAGCTTCACAAAATGTTTTTTTATTCGAGGATTAATGGTGTAAGCAAATCTATCTGTTTGAGAGAATGAATCGCCTAATGTTATTTGGTACGCATTTTGTTGTTGGTTTTTAAGATAGGTAAATAAGGTTTCATTTTCTGCAAATATAAGCCAGGTTACTTCTTCTGTTGTGCATTGTAGTTCTGTGTTCTGGGTCTTTATGCAGTTTAGTTTCTGAAGATGTCTAATATTTTCTGATCTTTGCCAAGATGGTACAAATAAACCGTTGTCTAGGATTGGTATTTTATTGTTGACATTTGCCTCAATCCAGAGTGATTGTTTTGTGAAAGGATAGGTTGGTAGTTTAGTTCTTTGCCTAATTTCATTTTTATAGAGAGCTTGCCAATTTATTTGTATGTTTAAAAGCCATAATTTGCTTATGGTAGTTAGGAACGTTTGATAACTATTTTCGTTAGAATTTACAATATGTGGCAAAGTGTCTAATATCTTAGGTTTTTCTCCTGTCTGTTGCTCAATTAGTTGTTTTAATGTTTTGCCTGGGCCTATTTCAATAAATATATCATTACGGTTTAACCTTAAGTTTGTGATGCCATCTGAAAATAGTACAGAACTTCGTATGTGATGAGCCCAGTATTTTTTACTTTTTATATCTGCTGAAGTTATCCAGTCTCCGGATATATTAGAAATAAATGGAATTTTTGGGGTGTTGAATTTTATATCTTTAATAGCGGCTAGAAATTCATCCAAAATAGGATCCATATATTGTGAGTGAAATGCATGAGATGTATGTAAGTATTGGTAATTAAGGTTTTTTTCTCTCAATATGGGTTTTATTTTATCAATGAGCCTGGTAATACTTTTTTTAGAGCCAGATATAACACATAAATTTGGCGCATTTTGTGCGGCTATATCAATATCATCATTTAAATATGGCACAATTTCGTTTTTACTTAAAGGTATGGCTAGCATTACACCGGGCTTAGTTTTTGCCATTAATTTAGATCTGGCAATAATTAATTTTATTGCATCTTGTAAGCTAAAGACTCCGGCAATAGTTGCAGCTACATATTCTCCCAAGCTATGGCCTATCATACCGGTTGGAGTAATTCCTAAGGATATCAGAAGTTTGGCAAGTGCATATTCTATGGTAAAAAGGCATGGTTGAGCATATTCTGTTTTAATTATGGCCGCTTTTGCATGTTGTGTGTTTTTATCGGTTGGAAACAGCACTTCTTTTAAGTCAAAATCAGCCTCTTTTTGGATTAGTTTGCAGCATTCATCTACTATTTCTTGGAAAGTTGGATGTTCTAGGTAAATATCATAGGCCATAGAAATATACTGCGCTCCTTGACCAACAAATCCAAAAATTATTTTTTTATCTATGCTATTAGATATTGATGAGGTATATTTTGAAATTTCTTTAGATGAATTTAAAATTTCAATTAATTGTTGATAATTAGAATAAGTTATGGCAAACCTTTCAGAAAAATGCTTGCGCCCTAGTTGTAACGTATAAGCGCAATCAGCAAGATCATTGGCGTTTGTATTGGTTTTTTCAATGCTATTTAAGTGTTCTTTTATATTAGAGATGGCTTGATTTAATGACGATTTTGTTTTTGCCGATATTATTAAAATATTAGCTGATTTTGAACTGGTAGTTTTAGGTTGGTTTGGTGCTTCTTGTAGAATTATATGTGCGTTAGTGCCGCCAAATCCTAATGAATTGACACCGGCAAAACGTTGTTTTTGTTGGGTTTCCCAATTTGAATTTTCTAGGTTTACGTAGAAGTGGGTTTTATTAAAATCAATTTGTTTATTATTGGAAACATAGTTTATATTAGCCGGAATAGTTTTGTGATATAAGGCTAGGCTTGCTTTTATTAAACCGGCAATTCCTGATGCTGTATCAGTATGGCCTATATTGGCTTTAACGGATCCTATTGCACAAGATGCTAGCTTTTCCCCTTGTTGAGAAAAGGCGTATCCTTTAGCTAAAGCAGCAACTTCTATTGGGTCTCCAACAATAGTGCCACTGCCATGAGCTTCGATGAATTCTACTTGAGATGGATGAATATTAGCATTTTTTAAAGCTTCTTTTATGCATTTTGCTTGTACGTCAATGGTTGGCGAAGTAAAAACAGATTTTTTGTCGCCATCGTTATTAATAGCAGAACCTTTAATGATTGCGATAATGCTGTCATTGTCGCGTAATGCCTCGTTTAATCTTTTTAAAACAATAACCCCAGAACCGTTACTGAGTACGGTGCCTTGGGAGTTTTCGGCAAATACATTACACTTACCATCGGGAGAGAATATTCCTAGTTCGTTATATACGTAACCTGCTTTTTGGGGGACGGTAATGTTAATTGCCGCAGCGATAGCCATATCTGATTTGAACTCACGTAAATTTTCAATAGCCATATTTACGGCAACCAATCCAGTTGAACATGCTGTGCTAATTGTAATACTTGGTCCAGAAAGTCCCAAATTATATGATATTTTAGTGGCCAGATAATGTGGGCTTGTTGCTAGCATAATTTGTTGCGGCTCAACATTTTTTAAAATTTGAGGATTCTGTAATATTTGATTTTGTAAGTAAGTACTGTCATTCATGCCGGCAAATACTGATACTTTTCCTGGAAAAGTATCAGGAACGTATCCAGCGTCTTCCATTGCTGCCCAAGATTGCTCAAGAAGTATTCGATGTTGTGGATCCATTAATTTTGCTTCAGCAGGACTAATATTAAAAAAATTGGCATCAAATTTGTCTATATCATCTAAAATTCCTTTGGCTGGAACGTATCTCTCGTCATCTATTAGATCTGATTTAATACCCGAGTTCACTAATTCTTCTGTGCTAAAAAAACTGATAGCATTTTTTTTATTGAGGATTAAATTCCAGAAATCATTATAATTATTTGCCTCAGGAAATTTACATGCCATGCCAATGATAGCAATACTATTTTCATTATTTTTATCATGATGAATTTTTTTTAGGTATTCTTTTGTTTCCCTATATTGTTTTTTTAAATCTGTATTTTGGGTTTTTAATAGAAATTTAGCAAAGGAACGAATCGTTGGATAATTTATCAGATCAATTACATTAATAGAAAGATTTAGTAAACTGTTAATTGCATTCGCTAAGTCTACCAAGCCTATAGAATGTAATCCTATGTCTTGAAAGTTACTTGTAGGATTAATATTGTATTTTTTTAAATAGTTGCTAATTATTTCTGTTATTACTTTTTCTAATTTATTTTCTGTTGAATCTGAATTATACGGTTTGGTTTTTATTTCACCCAAGCTTGGTTGGTTAGCTATTTTTTGTCGATCTACTTTCCCATGTGCAGTTAGGGGGAATTGTTTTAATATAATATATTTAGATGGAAGTATTGGAGTGTGAATATTAGAATTAATATATGCATTTAGTTCCTCATGTATCAATGTGGTGGTTGGTTTATGGCTATGAGTATTTGTACTTTTTATGTTAGATGAGTTTAAAATAACGTATGCAACTAGGATTTGGGTGTTTTCGGTTTTTTCTGCGAGAACAACACATTCTTCAATATCTGGATGTTCTAATAAAATATTTTCAATTGCTTCAATTTCTATTCTATGCCCACGAATTTTAATTTGAGTATCTATTCGACCTTGAAAATGTAATTGCTTTTCATTATCAAAATAGACTATATCTCCGGTTTTATATAGTTTACCTTTTGTGAGTTCGGTTTTAATAAATTTACTTTTTGTAAGTTCCGGTCTATTTACATATTCTATGGCTAATCCATCTCCACCTATATGTAATTCTCCTGGCACTCCAAGTGGAACCTGCTTTAAATTTTTATCTAAAACGAATATTTCTGTGTTAGTAAGAGGTTTGCCAATTGCGACAAAAGGTTTGTTTTTATCTATCTTAGATACTTTGTATACGGTAGACCAAATTGTTGTCTCTGTTGGTCCATAAAAGTTCCAAAGAGGGGCTTTTGTTTGCAAAAGCTTGCTTGCAAGATGAGAGTTTAAGCCTTCGCCACCACATAACATTTTAATTTTAGATGGGTTTTTCCAGTTAGCATTAATTAGCATTTGCCAAGTAATAGGTGTGGCTTGCATAGTAGTTATCGAGTATTTTTTGATATTTTCTATAATTTTAAAAGGATTGTATCTGGTCTCAGTATCAGCAAACACAAAGCTTGCACCATATAATAATGGTAAATAAAATTCAACGGCAGATATATCAAAAGTTATTGGTGTAATTGCCAATAAGCATTCATTTTCAGTAAAATTAATTTCTTTTTGCATAGCAAATAGCAAGTTAATCAAAGATTTTTGCGCTATTTTCACTCCTTTAGGTAAGCCTGTTGTGCCAGAAGTATATAAAACATATGCCAACTCGTATTGTTCTTTAATTGGTAGATTGCTTTTTGGCATTTGCATGATAGTTTTATTTGCGGAGTTTAAGTTAATTAAGAGTGGTGGACTATCATTAGTAGTTAATATATTTTCTAATAAAAAGCTTGAGCTTAGAATAGCTTTCACTCGACAATCTGCTATTACTTGTTGGATAAATTGGATTGAGGAGTCTGTATCTATTGGAATATAGATATTACCTGATTTTAAAATTGCTAGAATTGCTATAATACTTTCAATTTTTCTTTCTAAATGTACAATTATATAGTTTGCATGTCCTTTAACATGCATATTGATAAAATGGGCTAATTGGTTAGCTTGTTCGTTCAAAGTTGTGAAAGTAAGTGTTTCATTAGCAAAGTAGCATGCAATTTTATTTGGTGTTTTAACAACTTGTTGTTCTATCAACTCAATAAGATTAATATTATTGGGATAGTCTTGATTAGCATTATTCCAATCAGTTATTATTCTATTCATATTCCTTTGATTCTCTGTTTGCTTACCTATAATGTAAGGCTGGGCTTTAATAGTATTTCCATTCATTATTCGCATAAGCTTTTTATCATAAATTCTTGCAAATTTAAATAGCCATGCGACAATTTAGCATGGCTTAAGCCTCAAGATATTTTATTTTATGTCTTGAATATATATAGGGATTCGTAATGTTTGATGAAGTAGCATGTAAACTCTCTTGTACTTATTTACTAGATTATTCAAATGAATTAATAATTGGGGTAGATAACAAGGGGTCTATAAATTTAGTCAATAATGCTTTTGTTAATTTTTTTAATATTTCGAAAAATGAATTATTAGGCAAAAACTTTAATGATCTTGCAGTGTTATTTGATTTAAAAGAATTATCATTAACAAAAAATAATATTAATGGTGCAACATCTATTGATAAATTTGAAAGTAAATATTTGTTAAATTCACAAGAATTACTAATTTCTTGGATAGCTATTGATTTTAATGAATTAGATTGTCAGGGATTTATTTTTAAAGGCGAAAATATTACCCAGTTAAAAGCAATGCAAGAAAAACTTGATATGTTAGATAATATTATTAGATACGCGCCAGATATGATCTATTGGAAAGATAAACTTTCAGTACATTTGGGCTGTAATGATCAATTTGCAATCGCGGCTGGATATAAAGATAGGAATGAAATAATTGGAAAGACAGATAATGATTTCCCATGGAAAACCCAAGCAGATAAATATAGAGAAGATGATAAATACGTTATTGAAAGTGGCGATCCTCGTTTAAACATCGAAGATTTTATGCCATTTAGTAATGGTAAACAGGCTACCGTTATAACGAATAAAGTTCCGCTTAGGGATTTAAATGGTGACATAATCGGTGTTCTTGGTATTGCAACAGATATAACCCAACAAAAAAAAGTTGAGCAAGCACTAAGCTTGGCTAAGGAAGAGGCTGAGTCGGCTAATCATGCTAAAATAGAATTTATTGCTAATATGAGTCATGATATTCGTACGCCTCTTACTGGGGTGGTTGGAATGTCAAAAATCCTTGAAGAAGCAATAATTGAGCCAAAATATAAGAACTATGCAAAATGGTTAGGAGAAAGCGGGGTTCAATTGTTGAAAATGCTAAATGAAGTTTTAGATGTTGTATCAGCAGATAATTTAAGAGAAATTGATAAATATTTGGAAATTTTCGATATAAAACAAATGGTTAAAGATATTATCGAATTGGAGCAACCTTCAACTCAATTAAAAGGATTACAGTTAATTGCTAATTTTGATAAAAATATTCCTAAATCTGTAATAGGAGATTATACGAAATTACATCGTATCTTACTAAATTTACTTGGTAATGCAATTAAGTTTACTCAACGAGGATATGTTAAGTTAGATGTAAGCTTACTGCAAAAAAATGAAAATAAGATTACAGTTCGTTTTGCGGTATCAGATACTGGCATAGGAATTCCAAGTGAACTGCAGGCTAAAGTTTTCGATAGATTTTTTAGAGTTACTCCTTCCTATAAAGGAGTGTATGCAGGAAGTGGCATAGGATTACATATTGCTCAATCTTATGCAAATTTACTGGATAGTCAAATAAATTTAACTAGTACAGTTGGGGTTGGGACTAATTTTTATTTTGATTTAATCTTAGAAATCGCGGATGAAAGCACTTGTATTAGAGAAGATATGAATCGTTCTAATACAAAACTTTCATCTGGAACGGTTGGGATGAGTATTCAAGATGTTGCTGACGATGCGCCGTTATTGTTGCTGGTTGAAGATAATAATATTGCTCGTTTAATGCTTGAAAGTTTAGTAAATCAATCTGGATATAGATTTAAATCAGTTATAGATGGTGAGACAGCTTTGGAGCTAGCTAAAAAAGATATTTTTGATTTAATTATAACAGATCTAGGCTTACCAGGAATTTCTGGTATTGATTTGACTAAAAAATTACGATCATTTGAAAAAACTAATAAAAAAATGCCTGTGCCTATTATAGGGCTGACTGCACATGCAGATCCTAAAATTAAAGAAAGTTGTGTTGATGCTGGTATGAATGATGCTTATACCAAGCCAATGTCATATTCGATATTGAATAATATTAAAATTAAATATTTTGGTTTGAATGATTTAACAATCGATGTTTATAATTTGGCGAATAAAGAACCACCTATGAGTAGTTTGGGTTTAGATTTACCAAATACAGAAGAAGAATTATTTGAACTTGATAACGTTGCTGTTTTAGATATTCCCAAAGCATTAGGTGCAATTGGTGATAATATGGTTCTTCTGCGATCAATTTTACAGTCAATTTTAGATGATGAGTTGCCAAATGATATTAGCGAGATTCAAAACTTACATGCTAAAAATGATTGGTCCGGGGTTGAGAAAATTGCACATAGATTAAAAGGTGGCTTAGTCTATTGCGGGGCAGATAGATTGGCTTGTGCTTGTCAGTATTTAGAAAGATATAAAAAAGCAGGTTTAACTAAAATGCTAGAAGAGCTATATCAACAACTGTTAGTTGTTGCAGATGATACCTTGTGCGCTATAAAAAAATGGTTAGATGTTACCTAGCGCCTTTAAACAGGAGTTTCTGAAGAGGTCTATTATTCAGCACGAGGATCTATACCTGCTATTATAGGCGTAGTTTGAGTCATTATTTGGAATGGCTCTTCTTGTGGTGGGCTATCTTTTTGAGTTTTACGCCAAGTGAATATTGCAGTTAATATTAGCGCTATTATTATAAAGTAAAGGAAAACTCCTTTACCTTCGAGTATATGCATAGATATTGGAGCAATAAATGGGCCTAAAGCAGCTCCAATACTGTATGCAAGTAATAAGCCTTGAATGCCAGCGACAATGTCTTTGGCCGACAATGAATCACAAGAATGGCTTATGCATATTGGATAAATTGTTGTAGATAGGCCGCCAAAGATGGTTATAAGAAGGATTGTAGATAGGTAATTATTAGAAAACAATAGTAATATGCTAGATATAATTATAAATAAACAAACTCCGATTAATACTAGCCTTCTTTCAATAATATCGGATAACTTTCCAATAGGATATTGTAAAATTATGCTTCCACCTATTAAGCAAAACATGAGATAAGATACTTTTGCTGCATTATGATTGTAAAGATTAGAAAATAAAATAGGTAATAAAGCGTACGTTACACTTAGTAGCATTCCAGCAAGAAAGCAGCCAAAAAATCCAGATTTAGTTTTATGATATAAATCTTTAAGTAACATATTAGATGGTTCATCAAACTGGGGCAATGGAGTTTTTGTCATTGATAATGGGATAACTGATAATGAGCATAGCATTGCTGCTATTGCATATAATAGTAACTCTTTAGGTGATGCAAGATTAAGGAATAGTTGACCTAAAGCCTCGGATACATAAAAAGTTACCATATATAATGATAAAATTTGTCCGCGTGTTTTGTTAGTGCTGTTACATAACAACCAGCTTTCAATAACCACAAAAAGTCCAGCGGTACTAAATCCGCCAATAAAGCGCAGTAAAAACCATATTGGCATGTTATAAATCATGCCATGTCCAAGGCAAACTACTGCAAGAGTGGATGCAAATGTTGAAAAGGCGCGGATATGTCCGACTCTCGCAATAAATGATTCAATTTTATAAGATCCAACAACTAGTCCAATGTAATAACAACCGCTGATTGCGCCAATTAAAATAGGCTTTTCATGCGATCTGTTCATAGCTAAAGCTATTAAAGTTACAAAAAAACCACTTCCCATTGCAAATATAAATAGGCTTAACAATGGGATGAAAGTTTTTTTTATTACATTGAATAGATTCATTTATCAGTTTGCAAGTAGTTTATGAGGTTGACTTTCAATACGTCCCGCATTAGTTACTTCTACATAGTTTAATTTACGTTGCAGTTCACTTATGGTATTAGCTCCGGCATAAGTAAGTCCTGAACGCAATCCTCCAATGATATCTGCAATAATTGCTTCAGAAGATTCGTGATAAGGAACTTCTGTTGAAACTCCTTCAGCAGTTTTCCATTCGTGCATTTGCCCAAGGAAAACTTCCTGCGCTTCTTTAGACGCCATACCACGATAATGTTTTACTCGACTTCCGTCTTTTTTAGTAATAACTTCGCCTGGAGTTGGTTCTGTGCCAGCAAGCATACCGCCAATCATTACGAAATCTGCGCCAAAAGCAATGGCTTTTACAATATCTCCTGGAGTTCGT
The DNA here is from genome assembly GCA_030427555.1 of Gammaproteobacteria bacterium. Taxonomy (GTDB): domain Bacteria; phylum Pseudomonadota; class Gammaproteobacteria; order Legionellales; family Legionellaceae; genus 2-12-FULL-35-11. The sequence goes on from JAUIBC010000014.1 coordinate 10,624, forward strand.
AAGCCACCATCAGCAACAATAGAACGATCTGCTCTTGCACAATCTTGGATACAAGTAAGCATTGGTACTCCAAAACCTGTTTTTATTCTGGTAGAACATACAGATCCTCCACCTATTCCAGCTTTGATAATATCCGCACCACATGAAGATAAATAATCAGCGCCAGCGTAAGTCGCAACGTTACCAGCCATAATACATCTGCTGCCAACTATTTCCCTTAATTTTTTTAAAGTTTTACCAACATACTTAGCGTGGGCATGAGCAACGTCAACACAGAAAAATTCAGCTCCAGCATCACGTAATGCTTCGGCTCTTTCTAGTTCCGCATTTGAACAGCCGATTGATACAAAAGTATTACCAGAACAAGCTTTAAATTGGGCTATATTTTCTTCTATACTTAAAAACCTATGTAAGACGCCAATTCCTCCCTTGCTATGCATGAAGTTTGCCATATTACTTTCAGTAATTGTATCCATGTTCGAGCTCATAACTGGCAGAGAAAGTGATAACTTGCCTAGCCTGTCTGTTGAACTAATATCAACAATACGTCGCGATTCATGGTGGTTGTATGATGGTACAAGTAAAACGTCATCAAAGGTAATAGCCTTATGGGACATATATGCTCCTATAAAAATGTGGCACAATCATGTAATTATACATCATTCTTATTTTTCTTACAGTAATTCTAGACCGTAAAATTAAGATGTCACATTTATAAGTAATTTGCCGCATAATCAGCTAGTCTTGAACGCTCTCCTCTAGTTAAAGTTATATGCGCGCTATGATCCCATGTTTTGAATCTATCTACAGCAAATGTAAGGCCAGAGGTTGTTTCTGTAAGATATGGAGTATCAATTTGTTTTATATCTCCCAAACATACTATTTTACTACCTGGTCCTGCACGTGTTACTAAGGTTTTGATTTGTTTTGGGGTTAAGTTTTGTGCTTCATCAATAATTATAAACCTGTTTAAAAATGTTCGGCCACGCATATAGTTTAATGAGCGAATTTTAATTTTATTTTTTAGCAAATCTTCAGTTGCTCCACGGCCAAAGCTACCGCCTTCCTGGCGTCCTTGTAAAACCTCTAAATTATCCATTAATGCTCCCATCCATGGAGCCATTTTTTCTTCTTCGCTTCCAGGTAGAAAACCAATATCTTCACCAACTGGGATGGTTACTCTAGTCATAATTATTTCATTATAGCGCCTCTCATCTAAAACTTGGGTGAGGCCTGCAGCTATTGTTAATAACGTTTTTCCTGTTCCGGCTGAGCCTTGTAATGTTACAAAATCTATATCTGGATCAAGCAATAAATTTAAGGCGAAATTTTGCTCAAGGTTGCGAGCATTTATTCCCCATACTGTGTGTTTGTTCTGGCGGTAATCACTTGCCATTTCAATTATGGCTTCGTCACCTTCAATTTTACGGACTATAGCTTGAAATTCTCCGTCTTCGGTGCTTATACAGTCATTTGGATACCATTCTTTTGTTGTTGGGCCATTTATTTTATAAAAAGCACGCCCGTTGTTTTGCCAAGAAGACATACCTTTGCCATGAGTTTCCCAAAAGTCATTTGCAATTATAAGAGTACCATTATGTAATAGCGTTACATCATCTAGTACTTGATCTGTGTAGTAATCTTCAGCATAAACTCCCAAAATACCGGCTTTTATTCGTAAATTTATATCTTTTGAAACGATTATAATTTGTTTGTCTGCATATTTTTTTTGTAAATTCAGTGCCGTACCTAATAAGGTATTGTCAGCATTTAAACCAGGTAAAGATATTGGTTGCGAAGTGTCAAATTCATCTGTTTGAAAGAATATACGACCACTACTTGCGATTTTTTTATTATTTATGGTAAAGCTTGGGATAGGTAGCCCGGCAACGATCTGTTCGTGTGGGGAGTTATTCATTATTTCTACAAGCATTCTGTTTGTTTGTCTGACGTTACGTGCAACTTCAGAAATACCACTTTTATGTTTATCAAGCTCTTCTAGAACTACCATTGGTAAGTAGATATCATGTTCGTGAAAATGATATATTGCAGCTGGATCATGCATTAAAATGTTTGTATCAAGTACGAATAGTTTTTTTTGTTTGCTTATATTGTCCATAATTTTCTCTTTATCCTTACTTTAAGCTATGCTTATGCTATGATATTTAAATTGTTTCTTAAGAAAAGTGGTGCGGTTTATGTCCGCTAATAATAAAGATAGTGCCACGATTGTGGTGAATAAAAAAGCCCGTTTTGATTATTTTATTGAAGAAGAGCTTGAAGCCGGCTTGGTTCTTGAAGGTTGGGAAGTTAAAAGTTTACGTGCAGGTCGAGTAAATTTGACTGAAGCACATGTTATTGTAAAGCGTGGAGAGGCTTTTTTACTTGGTTCACAAATTCAACCGCTGTCAACTATATCTACTCACTTTGTTGCAGATCCAACTAGGACTAGAAAGTTGCTATTGAATCGTAAAGAATTGAATAAACTTATAGGTGGAGTTGAAAGACAAGGATATACTTTAGTCCCTATTTCTTTGTATTGGAAAAATAACAGGGTTAAGATGCGCCTTGCCTTGGCAAAGGGTAAAAAAACTCATGATAAACGTCAGTCTATTAAAGATCGTGAGTGGAGTTTAGCTAAACAGAGAGTTATGAAGAAGTCTGGGTAAGGGCCTGTTCAAAGGAGTATGTTATGTGTGGAATAATTGGAGCCGTATCGACTAGGGGTGTCAGTAAAGTTTTATTAGAAGGATTACGTCGCCTTGAATATCGAGGATACGATTCGGCAGGAATAGCAGTTATCGATAAAGAACAAAAACTTCATCGAATAAGAGCTCAAGGCAAGGTTCAAGCACTAGCTGATGCTATGGCGCAAAAAAAATTATCTGGTAGCACCGGGGTTGCGCATACACGTTGGGCAACGCATGGCGAGCCATCAGAGACCAATGCTCATCCGCATCTGTCATCGGGAGAATTGGCAATAGTGCATAATGGTATAATTGAAAATCATGCGCAATTACGTAAAAATCTTATTGAATTAGGTTATGAATTTTCTTCAGAAACTGATACAGAAGTTGCCGCGCATTTAATCCACCATTATTTTAAGAAACATAATTCTTTAATAAAAGCTGTACAAGCTGCGGCTAAGGAAATGCATGGCGCATTTGCGATAGGCGTTATTGCATGTGCTAGACCACATGAATTAGTTGCAATGCGCAAAGGCAGTCCCTTAGTTTTAGGGCTTGGTATAGATGAAAAATTTATCGCTTCGGATGCCTTGGCTCTTAAGTCTTTTGCACAGTCTGTAATTTACTTAGAAGAAGGCGATAGTGCATTATTGACCCCACACGAGATTATTATATTTTCTGCAGATAATGAGCAAGTAGAGCGTAAAGAAAATCCTCTAATTGATGATGGGCATGCTTCTATCAAAGGACCTTACCGGCATTTTATGCTCAAAGAGATTTTTGAGCAAAGCAAGGTTTTAAATGATACTATGGAAGGTCGAATGGTAAGTCTAGCTGTATTAAAGGCGAGTTTTGGTGATAAAGCACAAGAAGTTTTGCGTGATACTAAGCAAATACACATAGTTGCTTGTGGGACGAGTTATCATGCTGGTTTAATTGCAAAGTATTGGTTTGAATCATTAGCTAATATTCCTTGTCAAGTAGAGATAGCCAGTGAATATAGATACCGCGATATAGTAATTTGGGACAATACCTTATTTATAACTGTTTCACAATCTGGAGAAACAGCAGATACATTGGCTGCGCTATCAAAGGCTAAAAGCTTAAATTATATTGGTCATTTTGCTATTTGTAATGTTGCTTCTAGTTCATTAGTACGTGAGTCAGATTTTGTTTTATTAACCAGAGCCGGGGTTGAAATAGGGGTTGCATCAACTAAAGCTTTTACAACCCAGCTTACTGGATTTTTAATGTTGGTTGCTGCGTTGTGTCAAGATGAAGACAAAGCTCTTGATATATTCAAGCAATTACAGTCTTTACCACAAGTTTGTGAAAAGGTATTAAAGATTAACAATACTGTTAAGTCGTTATCGACAGATTTTATAAATAAAACCGATGCTATATTTTTAGGTAGAGGGGTTCAGTTTCCCGTTGCTTTAGAGGGGGCTTTAAAGTTAAAAGAAGTTTCATATATTCATGCTGAGGCATATCCTGCCGGAGAATTAAAACATGGCCCGTTAGCTTTAGTTGATAATTCAATGCCGGTTATTGTTGTTGCGCCAAATGATAATTTAATTGAGAAATTGAAGTCTAATTTATGTGAAGTTAATGCCAGGGGGGGGGAATTATATATCTTTGCTGATGAAAATATTTCTTTTGATTTTGATAATGCAAAATATGTTAAATTACCAACCTCTGGGAATTTGATTGCCCCTATTATTTATGCAGTTGCGTTGCAGTTACTTGCTTATCATGTTGCAGTTGCAAAGGGAACAGATGTTGATCAACCACGAAATTTGGCTAAGTCTGTGACTGTTGAGTGAGTTTTTAATGCAAGAAAAATATTTAGATTTAGCTAGATCTCTGGCTATTAAGTTAGGTTTGCCAGTTGTACAAGTAGAGAATACTATTTCTTTACTTATTGATAAGGTAGCAGTGCCATGTATTGCAAGATATCGTAAATTACAAACTGGTAATATGAGTTTAATAAATATACGTTTAGTTGCAAATGCTGTTAATGATTTGCATGAGTTAGAAGAGCGGCGTGAGGCTATTCTAAAATGTATTGGAGAACAAAATAAATTATCTGCAGAATTACGTGAAATTCTTTGTAAAGCTAATACTTTGCAATCTTTAGAAGACATTTATTTGCCATATAGGCCACAACGTCAAACGAAGTCGATTAAGGCTAAGCAAAGAGGGCTTGGTTTACTAGCTACAGAATTGTTAACTACTTATGCTGAGTCAACCAAAGAGCTTGCTGATAAGTTTGTGAATGATGAAAAAGGTGTATTAAATAGTGCAATGGCATTAGAAGGTGCTCGACAAATATTGATGGATAGTTTTGCTGAGGACGTAGACTTTTTAAAAATTATTCGTGATTATTTTTGGGAAAATGCAGTTTTATTTTCGGTTAGTTCTAAAGCTCGGGGTGACAAAAATAATAAATACAAGGAATTTGCAAACTATTCCCAATTAGTAAAAAAGATACCAGACCAGAAAATTTTATCTATCTTTTCTGGGAGAACAGATAATTTTTTAAAAATTTCTGTTAGCTTAGAAAATAGTTTGCATTATGGGACTGATGCAATTTGTGATTTTTTTAATTTAGATAAAGATAGAGTTGCAGCTTCTACTTGGCTAAATAAGGTTATACAAGATACTTGGACACAGAAATTGTGTCCAAAACTCGAGAGCGAAACGTTGCATAAATTAAGAGATATAGCTGGTTCTTTTGCTTGTAAAGATCTATCAAGTTATTTACGTGGTTTGTTTTATCTGCCAGCTGCAGGACCTGTTATTACAATGGGATTGTTACCTAATGCCAAAGGAGGTGTTGCGGTTGCAGTTATTGATGAACTCGGAAATCCACTTGATACTTTTATGATTTACCCTGTTGGGTTACAAGGTGATTGGTATCAGGCTTTAGCATATTTAGCTAAGGTTGTAGTGCGTTTTAATGTTAAGCTAATTAGTGTTGCGAATTTAGTTGGATATCGGGATATAGAAAGATTATGTCGTGAGTTAGTTAGAATGTATCCTGATTTACAATTAGCAGTAAATGTTATTGATGCTTATGCAATAATGGAATATGCACAAACACAATCATCGCAAAAAGAGCTAGAAAATTATGATTTGGGAGCACGTGCTGTTATATCAGTTGCTAGGCGTAGCCAAAATCCTTTAGCTGAGTTTGCAAAAATAGATAGCAACGAGTTGAGTCTCGCACAACATGATTTTTGGCAGGCTAAATATCAAACTTATTTCGCACAAATCTTAGAAGATAGTGTTTGTGCTATTGGGCTTGATTTAAATAAAGCGAGTTGGCAACTTTTAAGTAAATTGCCTGGTATTGATATAAATATTGCTAAACAAATAGTCGAGTATCGTAAAAAAAATGGTAATTTTAAATCTCGAGAGGATCTTAAAAATTTAGTATCTATAGATGAACACATTTATCAGCAAATAGCTGGATTTGTTTATGTTTATAATGGTATTAATATTTTAGATACTTTAAATGTTCATCCAAATTCTTATTATGTTATTGAAAAAATGGCGCAAAAATTAGCAGTTAATTCGTCAGATTTAATTGCTAATGGAGAGTTATTAGATAGACTTGTTTCGGAAGAATATGTTGATGCCAAGCATAGCATTGAGTGTATAAAAAGTATTATTAATTGGTTAAAGTATAAAGTACAAGATCCTAGAGGAGAGTTTAAATTACCTAAAATTAAGCATGGCGTTGAAACTATTAATGACCTATACAAGGATTTAGAGTTAGAAGGTATAGTTAGTAAAATTACCAATTATGGAATTTTTGTAGATGTTGGTGTATTGCAAGATGGGCTTATACATTTATCGTTAATTAAAGAGAAATGTGGTAAAAACATTAAAGTTGGTAAAATAGTAAAAGTTAAAGTTGCTGATGTAGACATAAATAAAAAACGTTTTAGTTTAATTTTAAAAAATAATGAGAAAAACAATAGTCCGAGAATAAATAAAGTTAACAAGCGTCCTGATATAGTTAAAAATAAATATAAATCTACGCAAAGTAATCATGTATTTAATACTGCAATGGCTGATGCTTTGGCAAAGCTTAAAAAGGGAGGGGATGGATGAAGCAACTAAAAAATGATAGGAAGCTCGCGATACAGACCTTGGCTATGCCAAGTGCTACAAATCCTAGCGGTGATATTTTTGGTGGTTGGATAATATCGCAGATGGATTTATCTTGTGGTGTTCTTGCAAAGCAGATTTCAAATGGTAGAACAGTGACTGCAGCAATTAAATCCATGTCATTTTATAAACCAGTGCATGTTGGTGATTTGGTTAGTTGTTATGTAGAATGTATCGATATTGGTAATACTTCTATGACTTTTAATGTGGATGTGTGGGTTGAGAGATTAACTCATGGTGGTGATAAAGAAAAAGTTACAGAGGGCGAGTTTATTTTAGTTGCTGTAGATGAAAAAGGTGTTCCTAGAAAAGTTGTTCGATAGATTATGTAGCGATATTTAAAAATTTTATAGTTGGTAAAAAATGAATGAATTGTATTCTTGGATTAGTGAAGTTGAGAGTTTCATTGAGCAAAATGAAGAAATAAATACGGATTTTTATATAGATTTTGTAGAGAATCCAGAACTAACTTTATCAATAATAGATATATTAAAATCAGTAGAAGACTCGAGTACTCCTTATTATTCCGCATGTGTTTTTATTTTGGAGGTTTGCGTATCTCAATTGCAGTCTGCAGCAGATAATGGTAATAAAAATGCTGAAAGAATGTTGACCAAATTAATGTCAAGTCTAGCTGATGCAATATATAACGATTCACGTAGCTTGTCATTTTGGTTGCCAATTTTAAACGCTTTTTATGATGCTAATACTAATTTATCTGACGAAATGAAAGAAGCATATTATATATTAGCTAATAGAGAAAGTGATGTTCAGGTTTTAGATGAGAGCTCACATTTGGATGCTATGCGAGAGTTTATTGCAGATTATTCCGATTTGTCTATTTATGATATTGCCGAAAACTTTTTTGCTCAAAGTAGTGCGATGCCAGCAGATTTTTTTATCGACTTGATTTTAGATTTATATAGTATTGATGAGGGACATGAAATCGCACTTTTAACTCTTTTACATCCAAAAATTGAAGTTAGAGAGGTAGCAATGACAACTTTTGAGTCATTAATACCGCGCATTACTCTTAGCTCAGAATCTTTATCAAGATTGCAAATGATAAGAAACATGTATTCAGAAGTACATCATGCGCAAATAGATAATTGGATTAAGATACAACGTAAAAAAGGAGTTATTTTTAAGCGTAGTGATAATCATGCTTCTGTGGTAAAAATGCAAGCAAGTGAAGTAGATGGTGGTGGGGCACAAGGTATTTTTATGCATATTCGCAAGAATCGTAAAAATAGATTATGTGGACTATTACTTAAGGAATCTAAAGGTATAAAGGATGCCTGGCTTACCCCGAAAATGACTTTGCAGGAAATAAAATCATTTAATGAAGAAGCATATGATGAAACGCTAACATTACGTACAATTGAGAATGATTATTTAGAGCTCATGGTTAATCATTTTTTAGCATTAACGGTGGAAAATGGAAATGTGCCTGATTTGCATTTTTTAGAAATACAAGAAGAATTAGGGATTTATTTTCGCCCACATCGTATTGATATAGATGACTTGATGCAAACTCTAAGTGTAACTATCTCCCCATTTACTATAGAAGTAGTAGAGGATTCTTTACAACGCTCTAAAAAATGGTTGACGCAAAGAAAATTCGCAGACTCTTGGTTCATGGAAAGTTCAAACATAGATAAATTTGTAAATCGTTGTTCTAGTATAATTGATGGGGTAAAGGTATGTGATTTGAATGCAGCTATGCAATTAGTTTTTACTGAATGCTTAGAAAAATCACGAGGAATATGGATGTTTCACTTTTTATGGACAGCATTATGGATGAAATCAAGCATCCGTAAAAATGAAAAAACTTGGGAAGATTGCTTTATTATCGCCCATTGTATATATACAGGTAGAGAATTAAGTTCTATACCAATCATGCAAGAGATATGTAATAAATCTGTTTTAAATAGCATGCAAACCATGCATGATAGAGGTACGCATTTAAGTGGTTGATTAATACTTAAAAAAGGAATAAAGCTAATGCCAGTGACCACGGTTATTAAGAATCTTTTTGTCATACTGCTAAATGGGCGTGAGCGATATGAATTAAAATCCATTTATCATGTTACGGGTGATGGTTTATGAAACAAAAAGAATTGTTGGTAAATAATTTTTCGCTTATTTCTATTTTGTTTTTTGGATATTTTTTTCAGATATTAATACCTGGTTCTTTTATTCCACTTATTCCTACTATCGCAAAATACTTTGGTTGTTCCCATAATGTTGCTCAACTTATTTTACCGACATTTTATTTTGGAGTGATGATTGTTCAATTTGTGATTGGTTATCTAACAGATAATTATGGACGAAAGCCTTTTTTTGTTATAGGTGTCCTTATAAGTGCTCTTGGTTCTCTATTGATAGCACTATCTTGGTCAATAAGTTCTACATTAGTTGGATTTTTGATACAGGCTATAGGAATAGGTATAATTGAACCTATTTCTTCGAATATTGTGACGGATGTTTTTGATGAAGAATCTATACCTGATGTTTTTTTATTTGGACGGTTGGCAATGGGTATAGGTAGTATTTTAGCCCCTCTTATTGCTACGTTTATAGCTTTTCATTTTCATTGGCAATGGTTATTTATGGGTATTTCTATAACAGCACTTTGTTTTGCCGGTTTTTGCAAACGCTACTTATATGAAAGCAGGGGGAGTCAAAATAAAGCAACTAATTTTAGAGTATATATAAAAAGGGTTATTAGATTATGTTACTGTTTTAACGATAGTAAATTAGGTTTTTTCCCAGCCATAATCATGTTTAATGGCTTAGTTATGGGAGGGATTCTTGCATTATATGGTTCTACTTCGGTTATTTTAGTACATCAATTTCATAGAAACTTGTTACATGTTGGTTTGTTATTTTCTATAGCCTCAGGATTATATTTGTTAGGTATGATAGCTGGTAAGTTTTTTTCAAATAAGTATAAGACGAGAAATATCCTTAGATTTAGTGTTTTATTAGCCATATTTTCATCATGTTCTATTATCATACATAATATTATTAATACATATATGCATTTAAATCTCAATTTCTTACTTTTTTTCTTTTCGACGTTTTTCTTTTTACTTAGTTTCGTTTCTGGTTTGATTTCACCAAGTGGGCTTTCTTTAGCATTAGCACCATTTGCATATGGTGAAGAGAATGCTTCGGCTGCTGCTTCAGTGCGAATGTTTTCTAATAATTTTTTTATTGTGGTTATTGGCTTGATTATCTCTATATTACATGAAGAATCATCCTTGCCTATTGGGATTACTTTATTGATAATTTTTATTATTGCTGCGTTTTTACTTGAGGTTTATTGTAAAAAGATCAAGTTACATTATAATGTTGCTTAAAGGTATTAATATATTTTACCTCTTCTGAAGCGAGTATCTTAAGATGATTAATTCATAAAAAAGTTCGTTATAGAATCAGCAGATTTTATTGTGTCTTTATACCCTAACTCAAACAAATATTTAGTAAATTTTTTCTCAAATAATAAGAAGCTTAATAGATCACCAGAATGGCTTTGTGCACCGAGCACATTTAGTAACATTCTTAATAGCATTGGCATGGTATTATAGTCAGACTGTGCTATTTTTGATACGTCTTCGCTTGGGCGCAGATGAAGTATTTCAACGGAGCGCCAAGGAGAACTACGTTTTTTCCACATTGAAAGTAGCTTTGTTACCTCATTCATACGGTTAATTAATTCAATATCTCTATCTAAGTTATCTAAAAATATTCCGTTTAACATACTTCCCAACACATGAGCGAAACCAATGTCTTTTGAACGTAATCTTTCAGGCTCATTTGCAGCATATAAATGTCTGGTACCAATCACCATTACTTTTTGAAACTTAAAGCGTAATGCTCCTCTAAGAGGTGAAATAAGCCCCATACCGCCATCTCCATAATGCTCGCCTTCAATCTTTATTGTTGGGAAAAATAAAGGTAAAGCTGTTGATGCGATAATATGATCTTGACCTATTCCTACTCTACGACTTAAATGCCGTGGATAATACCAGTCATCAAATTGAGAATTATGATGTTGATAAAAAGATACGGTACGTTGGGTTTCATAACAATGACTAATTATTTCCATTGTTTCAAGTTTGCCAATTTCGATGTTTTCTTTAATTCTTGCAAAATTTATATTTTCATTAATAAAAGTATGTAACGGCATGGTATCTAATAAATGGGTTGGTTGTGGTCCTTTGATAAATAAATGACTTAAATTTCTAATTAAGGATTTGCTTAAGTCATAATTTTTGGCACTAAAAATCTGTTCGCAGTGAATTTCACTCCATAGGTTTTCAAGCTTGCTAATTCCGCCAGTAAAATCATTTGCATACTCAGCTAAAATAGAACCATTGATACTTCCAACGCTAACGCCAGTTATCATCGAAAAAGGAATACTTTTAGTAGCAAGTATATGGTGTAAAGCTTTTAAAACTCCTGCTTGATAAGCACCACGCGCACCACCACCAGCAAGATATAAGGCATATTTTGTCATAGTTATAAGAATAGAAATAAGTAATATTAAGTAGAATATAGTGGATTTAGCTAAGGTTTGGCAATAGATATATTAGTTGTTAGGTCTGTTCTAATACTATTTTAAAACAGTGATGTATTTTTGAATTACGTTTAAAGTCTTGATCAATTGTAAGAGAACTTATATCTTGTACTTTATATTTACTAGAAATTTCTGGTTGCAGTTTAAATTTGCGTAAATTAGTTGAGAAATATAGTATGCCATTTGGCTTTAATAAAGCCATTGCGTGATTGATTAGTTCAGCATGATCACGTTGTATATCTAAAGTATTTTCCATACTTTTTGAGTTGGAAAAACTTGGCGGATCAAGAAAAATTACGTCAAAGGTTTCATTACTGTTTTTTAGCCACTTTGCACAATCTTCTTGGATAAACTGATGTTTTCTAATATCAAGCGAGTTAAGATGAAAGTTATCTTTTGCCCAATTAAGATAAGTATTAGATAGATCAATATTTGTCGTTATTGCGCCACTAAGGGCTGCGTGCACACTCGCAGTTGCTGTATAACAATAACAATTTAGAAATTTGTTTTTAGGTTTTAATTTGGAAAATTGTAGCCGCATAATTCTGTGATCTAGAAATATTCCAGTGTCTAAGTAGTCAGTTAAATTAATTTTGAATTTAGCTTGGCCTTCAATAACTTCTAAAAAGTTTTTGGAATTATCTATTTTTGTATATTGTTGCTTGCCTTTTTGTCTTTCTCTAGTTTTTGCAATAACGTTTTTATTTTCAATCTCTAAAATCTCAGGAGTTATATTAATTACATCCATCAAGCGTTGCTTAGCTTTTTTTTCTGGCACTGAATCTGGCGCTTTATATTCTTGAATTACACTAAAATCATTGTAGATGTCTATCGCAAAAGAATATTCTGGTAAATCTGCATCGTAAACACGATAACAATATATGTTGTTTCTTTTTGCCCACTTTTTTAAATGCTGAAAGTTTTTTCTTAATCTATTGGCAAACATTTCTGCATTACTTGATTTTTTATATGTAGAATCAAAATTCATTAATTTATTATTTTCGTTAAGTTCAAAACAATAAAGTTTGCATTCTAGTGCGCCGTTGTACAATTTATACTGCTTATTAGAGCGCAGGCCAATTTCTTTAGCTAGCATTGGATCATAGGTTAGTATTGCTGCTTTCCAATTAGCGAAGTAATTATAAAGACTTTCTCCAATTTTTTTATATAACGGTTTGAGTGTTTGTGAGTCACTTAATCTTTCACCAAATGGTGGATTGGCAATAAGTAAACCTTTATCAGTTGCAACTTGCTTATAATCCGCAAAATCTAATTGTTTCCAAGTGATTATATCTGAAACTCCTGCAGCAATTGCGGAATCTTTGGCTATTGGAATTGCTTTGGGGCTTATATCAGAACCATAAATTTTGTTTGAGATAGGCTGATTTTTAATTGCGAGCTTTGCGGTATTTTTTATTTTTTCCCATATAAGAGGTTGATGCATTTGCCAGTTATGAAAAGCTTGATCGTCTCTTAATAATCCAGGAGCAATGTTTAAGGCTATCATGGCAGCCTCTATAACGATTGTTCCAGTTCCGCAGAAAGGGTCGTATAGTTGATATCCCTCATTAACTAAATCGGGCCACTTGGCTCTATAAAGCATAGCCGCGGCAAGATTTTCTTTAATTGGTGCTTGGTAATTTTGTGCGCGGTATCCGCGTTGATGTAAACTATACCCTGTCATGTCAAGGCTAACTGTTAGTTTGCCATTTTGTAAGTGAGCATGCAGGAGAATTTCCGGGTTTTCTTTGGCTATATTTGGCCTTTCGCCAGTAGTTTTCGCAAAATAATCAACGATTGAATCTTTAATTAATAGTGCCCCAAACATCGAATTTCTTATGTGTTTGGATGTTCCATGAAATTTGATGGCAAAAGTATTTTTTTCTGAGAAATGCTCTTGCCAATTAAAGTTATAACAGAGTTGATAAATAGAACCTGTATCAGGTACGTCACCTTCAAAAAGAATAACTTGAACTCGGCTAGCAATCCTTGACCATAAGCATATTTTATATATATCTGCTATTTCAGCAGATATATATACGCCTTGAGGACTAATTCTATTAATATCCATTCCTAATGATATAATTTCATCAGCTAATAGATATTCAAGTGCATGTGGACAACTAATAAAAATTTTAAACATTATAACTCTTTATGCACTTATGCGGTTTCTTGGTTTAATGTTATTAGATCTTTATATTTATCTTTAAAATAAGCCTTGCTAATTGTGACTATATTAAAAATTAATACAGATAGTAATAAATAATGTAACCAAGATATAGTGATGTATTTAAATATTGGAACAACGATTAATACGCCAATGCATCCGCCGGTAGTTAATATTAGGGTTTTTTTAATTGGAATTCTATTTTGTTTAAGAAACATCATAGTAGTTAATGGCTGTTGCATAGCACCAGCAACCATCATTATTGGGAACGCAACTATTGGCGACATATCTAGCAAAAAAAGAACGCCTTGTACCAATGCAAATAATCCAACACCAGCTGAGCTAAGTATGCCACTCATTATCATTCCTAAAAATCCTAAGATTAATTTCCAAGAAGACAAGGCATGATCTGTTCCACCAACAGATAAAATATTTAATTTTCTTAATATTAACAGAACGGCGATTAGTGAGAAACAAATGATCATGGCTAGACATATGTTTTGCTTATTTAATCGACTAACTACCGCACCACCAATTATACCGCCTATGCAAGCCCCAATTACTAAGGTATATAGAGTTAGGATATCTACATCTACATAAGTTATAAAAAATAAAGCTGATAAAGCGCCTGGAATTACTTGGGCTCCATTATTAATCGCAGGAATTTCATAATCTTTGGCTGTGTCAAATATTTTCGCAAGAGCTGTGTTAACCGCAAAGCTACCAACTCCTAAAGTATCCGCAATAAAAGCCAATATTCCACTACCAAAAAGCTTTGTAGTTTCAAGAAAAGTTAACGTTGAAGATTTTTGATACTTTAGATTATAAAAAAAACCTATAGTACAAACGGTAGATAGTAAAATAAATATGAATATTAGAATTTTTAACGCCATTATACTTCTCTATATTTATTTCTAGGTATTTTACTGGACTTTGACTATTTATTTTTTTAATGCTTAAAGCCCATGGTCAAAAACTTAGATATATTAAATTCAAGCTATATATTGTACACTTGAAGCTTAATTATTACAACCAGTATACAAATATAAATAAAAATAACCAAACCACGTCGACAAAATGCCAATACCATGCCACAGCCTCAAAGGCAAAATGACGCTCGGGAGTGAAATGACCTTTAATTGATCTTAGTAAAATCACAATTAGCATTATAGTTCCAATGGTTACATGTAAACCATGAAAACCTGTTAGCATAAAAAACGTTGTTCCATAGATACCAGCATCTAAAGTTAAGTTCATCTTTGTATAAGCTTCATAGTATTCATGTGACTGAAGCCCTAGGAATATTACTCCAAGTAAAACTGTAAATAGTAATCCAATAACTAATTGTTTTCTTTTATTTAATTTTAGCGCCCAATGTGCCCAGGTAACAGTTATTCCAGATGTTAAGAGGACTACAGTATTAATCGCAGCTAGTCCCCAAGCCCCCATAGATTCATATGCTCCAACAAAGACACTATTATCTGGATTAACTAGCACAGGCCAAATGTTTTTAAATTCAGGCCACATAGTTAGGTGTGTTATTGGCCTTATTGCTCCGCCTAATTGTGGAATAATAAAAAAGCGCGCCGCAAACAAAGCGCCAAAAAATGCGCCAAAAAAACATACTTCTGAAAAAATAAACCAACACATTCCCCAGCGGAAAGAATGATCGACTTGTAAGTTGTATGCCCCTTTTTCATTTTCATATATAACTTGACCGAACCAGCCAAACATCATAAAAAATACTATGCATAATCCCGCAATAAAAATATATGGACCGTACCAGTCTACGTGCATCCATGAGGCAGCACCAACTAATGTAGTTGTTAATCCTATAGAACCAACTAGTGGCCAGTGGCTTGGTGATGGTACGTAATATGCACTATTAGCTCCCATATATTCTCCTAATTCATGTTACATCAAACAATGTATAAGCAAGAGTGATCGTTTTAATATTTTTCGGTAAATCCTTATCAATATGTAGCAACAATGGCATATTCATAGCTTCATGTCCGCCTAATGTTTGTTGCGTAAAACAAAAACACTCAGTTTTTTTTATATATTTTGCAGCTATTCCAGGTGTGACGCTTGGGATGGCCTGCACAGTCATTTTATTGCTAGTTTTATTTTCTGCATAGAAAGCAAGCTTTG
>JAUIBC010000119.1 GCA_030427555.1 Gammaproteobacteria bacterium
ATATAATGGACTTGTCCCAATATCTCCATATACTATTCCAAGAGCCGCTAAAGAAAGGGAAAAAACAGTCGGGGAGTTTTTTGTAAGTCCCGTTTTACATGCATCATTCAAGTTTATGTCCTAATCTTTAGATCAAAACGATCTGAGTTCATAACTTTTACCCAAGCTTGTACGAAGTCATTAAGAAATTTTTCCTGAGCATCATTGGATGCGTAAAATTCAGCAACGGCTCTTAGCTCAGAATTTGCGCCGAATATTAAATCTACAGAAGTGGCTTTCCATTTCATTTTACCTGATTTTCTATCATAGCCTTCGTAGATGCCATCTTCTAATTTAGATTTTTTCCATTCGGTTGACATGTCTAATAGATTGATAAAAAAGTTATTGTTTAAAGTATCTTTTTGAGTCGTAAATACACCATATTGGGTTTGTCCAGCATTAGTATTTAGCACTCGCATCCCTCCAACTAAAACCGTCATTTCTGGAACGTTTAGTTGTAATAAACTTGCTTTATCTACTAGTAATTCTGGAGGAGATTTTTGCTTGTCTTTACCAATGTAATTTCGAAAACCATCCGCATTAGGTTTGAGCACATCAAAAGAATTTATATCTGTCATTTCTTGAGTAGCGTCATTGCGTCCTGGCATAAATGGAACTTTAATATTATGTCCAGCATTCATAGCTGCTTTTTCAATTGCAGCACTGCCACCAAGTACGATTAAATCAGCTAAAGATATTTTCTTGCCTGTGGTTTGATTATTATTAAAATTAGTTTGTATTTTTTCTAGAGTTGTTAAAACTTTTGCTAATTCATTTGGATCATTCGCTGGCCAGTCCTTTTGCGGTGCAAGCCTAACCCTTGCGCCATTTGCCCCGCCACGCATGTCAGTTCCTCTAAACGTAGAAGCTGATGCCCAAGCAGTCTTTACAAGCTCAGAAATAGTCAAGTCAGAGTTTAAAATATCTTTTTTCAATTGTTCAATATCTTGTGAATCAACTAGTTTATAGTCGATTTCTGGTATAGGATCTTGCCAAATCATGACTTCTTTAGGTACTAATGGGCCAAGGTAACGAGATCTTGGTCCCATATCTCGGTGAATTAATTTAAACCAAGCTTTTGCAAAAGCCCTATCAAATTCATCGGGATTATCAAGAAATTTCTTTGCGATTTTTTTATAAATAGGATCATACTTTAGAGCCAAGTCTGTTGTTAGCATAGTAGGAGCATGTTTCTTATTAGGATCAAAAGCATCAGGAACCATATTTTGAGCCTTCTCATCTTTCGCTACCCATTGTGTAGCTCCTCCTGGGCTTTTGGTTTGTACCCATTCTAGGTTAAATAAATTCTCTAGATAATCATGGCTCCATTTAGTTGGGGAGGCTGTCCAAGATCCTTCTAGCCCACTAGTAATTGTGTCTTTACCTTTTCCAGTTCCAAAGCTACTTTTCCAGCCAAAACCTTGTTGTTCGATGTCAGCAGCTGCTGGCGCAGGTCCTAGTTTTTTCATTGGTGCGGCACCATGTACTTTACCAAATGCATGACCACCAGCAATAAGTGCTACAGTTTCCTCATCGTTCATAGCCATTCGACCGAATGTTTCACGAATATCTTTAGCTGAGGCAAGAGGATCAGGTACACCATGTGGTCCTTCAGGATTTACATAAATTAACCCCATAACAGATGCAGCTAAAGGTTTGTCAAGCTTTCCATCTTTATTATGGCGTTTACTTTCAAGCCATTTTGCTTCTGAGCCCCAATCTATATCAAGTGATTCCCAAGCATCTTCACGACCACCAGCAAATCCTAGAGTTTTAAAGCCCATTGATTCCATGGCAACGTTTCCTGTTAAGACAATTAAATCAGCCCATGAAATTTTATTGCCATATTTTTGCTTTATCGGCCAAAGTAAACGGCGCGCTTTATCAAGATTTGCATTATCAGGCCAACTATTTTGTGGGATAAATCGTTGATAACCACCATTTGCGCCACCTCTACCATCATAAATACGATAAGTTCCAGAGTCATGCCACGACATTCGGATAAAAAATGGACCGTAGTTGCCAAAATCCGCAGGCCACCAATCTTGAGAAGTTGTCATCATTTTTTTAAGATCTTCAATAACAGCATCGAGATCCAGACTATTAAAAGCAGTAGCATAGTCAAAGTTTTTACCCATTGGATTAGAGTTAGCATTTGGTTGCCGAAGAGGGGTCAGATCTAATTTATTAGGCCACCAATATTGATTGGTTTTAGGTGTATTTCCTGAAAATGAAGGAGTAGATGTGCCAACAGGAGATAATAGTACAGCGAATGCCGTAATATATGAATAAGATCGTTTTAGCATAGAAATCCTTTCTTTTATTTACTTACTTGTAAATACTAAACAATATTTATCTTTTGAATTTTCAACTACATTGACATTATGTTAAATCAAATTACATTACAATGTCTATATATTACTTCTTAATGCCAAATATTTGAATTTATATAAGGTCTTAGAGCTAGCATTTATTCTAGTAGGGGTTTATAGTATTATCCTAAATTTTATATGATCAGGTTCTGAAATTCTGAGATTTATAAACAGGTTCTAACTAAAGACGGATTATTTTAAATGTTACAAAAGTTAAATGAGCGCATTCAAGGGGTTGTTTCCTGGATAATTGTTATTATTATTAGCATTACTTTCGCTATATTTGGTATAGATTATTTTTTACAAAATCGTCATAGTGCAGCAGCTATAGAGGCTAAGGTTAATAATCAAGTTATATCTAAGCGCGATTATGACATTAACTTGCGTCGTATTTTGCAAATGCAAGATAGGGAAGGTTTATCAGAGGTTAATGAGCAAGCTATTAAGCAGCAAGTATTGGACGATATGATTTCTAATGTAGTTACTGTTCAGTCGGCTGCAAAAAATGGATTTTTAGTTACTAATGATCAGGCTAATATTGCCATTTTAAGTATTCCACAATTTCAAGAAAAAGGACAATTCTCCAATAGTCGTTATTCACAAGCATTAAATAATGCTTTATATACTCATGAGTCATTTCAAGAAGAAGTAAAAAAAGGCATGTTGATTAATCAACAACGCTTTGCATTAGTTGGCACAGAATTTGCATTACCAGATGAGCTTGATAAATTTGTGAAATTGTATACGCAAAAACGAGATTATCAATATTTGGTTATACCTGCTAATAGTTTTAGGGACAAAGTTAATGTTTCTGAAAAAGATATCGAGGAATATTATAATAAACATGAAAAAGAATATTATTATCCTGAACAAATATCCCTTCAGTATGTAAAAATTTCGGCTGATGATGTTCGGAAGAAGACACAAATTTCAGAAGATAAGTTACTACGTCATTATGAAGATAATAAGAGTAGTTATTTATCCCCAGCTAAATGGAAAGTTGCAAGAATATTGTTAAAAACCACTCCAGAAAAAGACTCTGCAGTAAAGGAAAAAGCGACAAATCTTGCTAAGTATTTACAAGAGCATCCTGAAAAATTTGTTGAAGAATATACTAAAGAATCAGATGATAAAATGAATCAAGATGGAACTTTACCAGAAATAGTAGCTGGTGACTCAGATTTAGATAAATATTTGTTAGAATTAACTAAACCTAAACAAATTTCTGAAGCAATACCTACTGATGAAGGTTATGCCATATTTAAATTATTAGCATATACTCCGGCGAAAGTAAGAGATTTTGCTGAGGTCCGCGATAGTATTAATGAGCAATTAATTGTTGAAAACGTTCAAAATAAATATTCTGAACTTTTAGAAAAACTAGCAGATCTTAGTTATCAAACACCAGATTCATTGGATATGGTTAGTAAATTGCTTAATTTAGAAATAATGCAAACAGAACTATTTGATAAAAATGGTGGTAATACTGAGTTAACGAAGAATAAAAATTTGTTAAAATCTGCATTTAGTCATGAAGTTTTGGAGTTAGGTAATAATAGTGAACCGGTACAAATTGATAATGATAGCGTCATTGTTTTAAGAGTTCTTAAACATATTCCTGCTAGTAAAATGCAATTATCTAACCTTAAAGAAGAAATACGCCAACTAATAACAGAAGAGCAAGCGCAAAAATTAGCTATAAAATTTGGTGAAGAATTAATAGCCAAACATGATAAATTAGCACAAACTACTCCGGTTATGATTTCTGGTAAGCAAATTCAATGGATAACAGTTAATGACGCTTCTCGTGATAACTCTCAAGTTTATCCTGGTGTAAATGAATTAGCATTTAGCCTTGCACAACATGCAAAGATGGCTGGTAAGTTAATTTCTGATGGAAACTATGTGGTAGTCAGTTTAAATAAGGTAAAAGATGGTTCCCTTAATAATTTAGATAAAGAACAAATAGCGAGTATAAATCAGCAGCTAGAATCAAGTTATGGATTAATGGATTATAACTTATATATTAATGGTCTTATGCAGAAAGCCAAGGTTATTTCTTCTAATAACTCTAATAGTTGATACGGTAAGCCTAAATAGCTTCCTGCAAGTATTTTAGGCTATACTAAAATACATAAATCTTTTAATGAGGATGTTATGTGTAGATTTGTCGCTTATATTGGAAAAAAATCTATTGTACTTAGTGATGTTTTGGAAAAGCCGAGTAACTCTTTAATTCAACAAAGTCGGCATGCAAAACAATTGGCTCTTCCTGTTAATGCAGATGGATTTGGTATTGCTTGGTATCAGAGAAGCATAGCGACAAAGCCAGGTATATTTAAATCTATTCAACCAGCATGGAATGATTTGAACCTATTTCATATTTCTAATCTAATTAATTCAAAGTGTTTTATAGGTCATGTCCGAGCTTCAACGGTAGGTAATGTTTCTAGTTCAAATTGCCATCCTTTTTCTTATAAAAATTATGCTTTTTGTCATAATGGAGACATAAAAAATTTTGATAAAATTAAAAGAGCATTA
>JAUIBC010000120.1 GCA_030427555.1 Gammaproteobacteria bacterium
TTATATATGCATGCAAATATTCTTAGTTGGCAAAAGGCTCGTAGTAATTTTACTTATAATTCATATTTATCACAACAAAGTGAAGATTCATTAATTGATAAAGTAATTCAAGAAAATATAGGATCTTTGCTGGAATATCAAATTATAATGTGTGGACCTTTTGCGTTAATTTATAAAATGCGTGATGCTTTGTTAAATAGAGGGGTTGATAAGGAAAATATTTATTCAGATGCATTTAGTTTTGAAATATAGCATCAAAAAAACGGAGAGTTATTTATGCAAACATTTTATCAAATATTAGGATTATTAAGCTTTATATTTATTGCTTGGATATTATATAGAGGCATAAAGTCGCGCCCTGAGCAATTTAGCAAAGAGAATTTAAGTAGAAGTTTTTTCAGTATGGGTGTGTTAGGGATTATTTTGATAGCTTTTGTTGCATTGTTAGTTATGTTAGTTAGAACAACGTGATGCCTGTTGGTGTCAGGTGGTTATAAAGAAGGTCTAGAGTCGCAAGTAATCTGGACTTTTTGGATTTTATGTTAAATTTTAGATATTTATTTCTAATAATTGAAATTCTGAGTTCAAATACACCATCTTAGTGATGATTTTCTCTTGTGTAATACACCCCATCTTTAATTTCTAAGTACTCGAAAACATTAGGATTATTAACTGATTCTTTAGTGTGATTTTTTATAAGCAATGATTCTCTGACATAAGTTTCTTGGCAACTGTTATTTACTAATAGTCTGTACCAAAGGTTTTCAGTTGCAAAACTATATTTATTTACTAATGGGTTATAAACTTTTGATGCTTGGAAGACAGGATCAATGTCTATAATAATGGCAGTATATTTTTGGTTTTTATGTATAACTATTTCGCCAATATTAAATTTTGCTTGCTTTGGTTTATTAAAACAGGACATAAAAATCTCATATTGTGTTTAATATGAGTATCGACATTTTAACGCGAATCTTAAATATTTTCTTTGATAATAGTGGTTATAAGTTGATAATCACCGTCGATAGGTAAAACATGCGCAGAATTTTCTAGCCAATGAATTTTGTTAGTTGCAGAGCTAACAAACAGATTTGCAACGGCATTTGAATCAACTACTTCATCAAATTTACCTAAAAATAAATCTGTTGGACAGTTTGGCTGTTTAAAAGAATAGTTTTCAATGAAGCTTAATAATTGAATAATACTATTAATAGGTAGCTGTTTATATGTTATTTCTTGAAACTTATCACTATGCAGATTACCTCCGCGATTTTTTATTTTTTTTAACCCCATAAATTTTAAAAAAAATGCTGCATATAACCAAATTTTTGGCCAGCCATGTAGTATTAAAGCTGGAGCAAGTAAATACAAATGATTAACTGTAAATTTCTCACTAATTTTTAATGCCAATAAACCACCGAGGGATAAACCTAATACATCTATTTTATTATAATTCGATGCTAAACTTAAATAAGCATTATAACTATAGTCAAGCCATTGTTCTGCCGTAGCTTTGGAAAATTCATCGATACTATTTGCATGTCCTGGTAGAATTGGACAATAGATAGCATCATATGCATCTAAATAAGGAATGATTTCACGATAAACTGCTGGCGAAGAGGTAAATCCATGTAATAATAATATAGCTTTACCATTTTGTTTATTTTGTAAATTTATACTTTTTAGCAAAGAAGCATCCGACCTACTTAAAGATTTTACTTCTTGTCCACGCCACATGTATTTAAAATCTTCTAATATCATAATAACATTGGATATTCTAATTTACCCATACTAATATTTAACTTATAGTATACTTCCAAAACTAGCAAGCAATGGCAAATAAAAACGAAAAAAAAAATGAAAACGATCAATTACAAGATGTTCTTAACAAATTAGTTGAAGAAGCAGTAAAAAGTTATGTAAAAAATAAAATACAAGAACGCATTAGACGGCAAGCACAAAAAGCACAGCCGCAAAATGAGCAACAAGCTAGTCAGCTACCAAAAGAGCCTACACAAGAAAATTTGAATTCTGTAGAAATGAGTAAGGTATCAAATACTCAACAAAGTCCTATTGATGATTTAGCAAAACAGCCAGATCGAATAATTGAAATAAATAAACCTGAAGTAACAGATTTACAAGCAAATGCTGAGAAACTTAAGGTAGAGGCAGAAAAGGCAAAGTCGCAAGCTGAAACGGCGCAAATAAATGCTAAAGAATTTGAGTTCAAACATCAAGATGCGATAAGCAAAACAAACGAATTACAAGAAAGAGTAAAGGTTGCTAAAGATAATGTAAAAGAAGCAGAAAATTTATTAGATAATGCTGGTCAAGAAGCAGAAGTTGCAAGAATGGAAGCAGAGAATGCTAGACAGGCGGCGGAAGCTGCACGTATAAATGCTGAACAATCACGTATAGCTTATGAAAATGCTAGAGAGTCAGCTAAAGTAGCAAATGAATCTGTAAAAGAGGCTGCAGAAAAACTTAAACAAGCTAAAGAAACTGGTGCGGATGAAGGGACTATCAGCCAATTAGAATCTGATCTTGAAATTGCTGAAAGCTCAGCAAAAGAACTTGAAACCACCGCGAACTCTTTAGAAACAGAGGCAGCAGAACTTGATTCACTGGCTTCTTCTGCAGAAGCAAATGCCAGCCAAACAGACGCTTTAGCGACAAAAGCAGAGTCAGTCGTTGATGAAGCTCAGGCAGCTTCCAGTCAAGCTTTGCAACAGGCAGAAGCAGCCGAAAATACCGCTGCACAAGCAGCTCAAGCTCAAGCCCAAGCTCAGGCCCAAGCCCAATTAGCAGCTCAGCAGGCGGCGCAGCAAGCTGCGGCGGCACAAGCAGCAGCAGAAGCAGCAGCGGCAGCAGAAGCAGCGGCGGCAGCAGAGGCAGCGGCAGCAGCAGGCCTTGCTGCAACTTAAAATATTGCGTTTTAAAGTGTCTTGGGTATAAAATATCCTTTTCTAGATTTATATAGGAAATATATGAGCGAAGATAGGCCTGCAGAAATGACCGATCCAAACGAACAAAAAATCTGGGATACTCTGATTGATATGATAGTTAAATCATCAGAAATGGTACAAAAAATTCAATTTGTAAAATATAAGCTGCGCCATCACTTAGAAACTAATAAATTTGCAAATGAATATAATTCATTAAACTCAAAAAACTCTTTAACAAACTTATCAAATATTCTAGCAAAGATGATTGATGATTTTCGAAAGTATTATTTAAGTCAAGTCAGAGCAATCAATAAGATCCAAACATCTCATAAGGATAGAGCTCGTATAGAAATAATGTTAGATACAGCTAAAACTAATTTGAAAAAAATATTAGCATATGCTGAATTACATGAGCCAACATTTAATGAGCTAGAAAAACAAATTTCTAATTTATCGCCAGATTCATCAAAGGCAAAAATCCCTACAGACAATAATATACATCAGCAAAAATAATAAAGATCAGATGATGGTTTTAATGAGCAAGTTCCTATTTAAAAAACTCTTTTTTATCTGCGAGCCAGCCTTTGATTTTATCTTGTGTTTCGTCGCAAATGGTCAGTAATTTATCAAGTGGTTCTTGTAAATTTTCTAGGTTTTTAATTTTTTTATATTTTTCGAAATAGATACAAGCATATTGTAGTTTTGTTGTGCCACAATACATTGCACCACCTTTCATTTTATGTACAAGTTCAGTAATAGTGTCCCAATCTTCATTTTCTCTGGCTTTATTAATAATTTGTAAATTTTGGGGTATTTCATGTTCAACCATGGATTTAAAAATATCATGTACTAAGGAGCGATCTTGATTAAAAGATTTTAAAGCCTTATCAACATCTAATAATGGGTAAATAACCAAATCTGCAAAATCACAATCTGGATTAATGTTTTTTTTATTGTTATTCTTATGCTTTTCTTTATCGTTGGCTAACAAAAGTCGCTCTTTTGCTGCATCCCAATATTGCATAAGCTCAGAAAATGTATGTCCTTGTAAGTTATCAATACCTTTTTCCGCAGCTATCTTACGCACCATTAGCATGCGCGCTGCAAATTTATCAAGACTAATGTTTATTGTTTCTTTGATATCAAAACCACAGAAAACGCATAGTGAAAAAACGGCGTGTAATAAATCACCAATTTCTTCTTGTAGTTCAGTATTTTTTTCTGGAATATGATTATTATTAAGCTGTTCGGCAACCTCATTGCATTCACTAGTTATTTGTTGCAATATTTGCTCTGGGTTTTCCCAGCTAAAACCAAATTCATCTGCTTCTTTTTCTAATTTAAATACTTTATCTAATATATTCATTTACTTTTAAACCGTAAATAAGCGACGTTGTCGCACAACTTCATATAAACAAATACCGCAGGCAACGGCAACATTTAAACTACCAACATGTCCAGACATTGGTAAACTACATAATATATCGCATTCTTTTGCGGTCAGTCTTCTAATTCCACTGCCTTCAGAGCCCATAACTATGGCTGTAGGGCCAGTAAAATCTATGTCGTATAGTGATTGGTTGGTGTCTAAGTAAGTTCCATATAACCAGACGCCTAAACTTTTAAGTTTTTGCATTGCTCTTGCTAAATTAGTAACTCGCACAATTGGTAAAAATTCAGCAGCTCCAGAAGCTACTTTGCTAACCAGTGGAGTAATATCAGCATTTTTATCTTTTGGTATAACGAGAAAATCAACTCCAGCCGCATCAGCCGCACGTAAACAAGCACCTAAATTGTGTGGATCGGTTATACCATCTAAAATAAGGATTAATGGTGTACCAGTACAATTTGCAAGTAAATTTTCAAAATCATTTTCGCTGTAATTTATACTTTTTTTAATTAATGCAACTACTCCCTGATGTACATAATCAGGGTAAGACTTATC
>JAUIBC010000121.1 GCA_030427555.1 Gammaproteobacteria bacterium
TATTGAGAAAAAAGATGCTATAACAATACTTGATAGATTTATTATCAGTTTTTTTGCAAAGCTACCCACGCACCCTCCTAAGAAGTTTAAATTTTGCATTTTATACTTGTATATGCTCAACTTGCAATAACTGTTTAATTTAATTAATTTTTTTGTGAATATATAGTATTTTTTTAACGTAATAAGGAGATAAAATGACCTTTGTGCCCGCTATTCAATTATCAGAGCTTAAAGTAAAAAGTCGTATAACAAAATTAATAAATCAGCATAAAGTTATGTTCATCTGGCATAATGATAAAGTTTACGCAGTACAAGCACAATGTCCACATTTAAAATTACCTTTAACTAAAGCCAAAATTAATGAGAAAGAAGAGATTATCTGTCCGTTTCATCATAGCGCATTTGATTTATGTACTGGAGAGGTAAAGTGCTGGTCTACTTGGCCACCTGTTGTTGGTAATTTACTTGGCAAAGTTTCTAAGCAGAAGGATCTTCAAGTTTATAAGATTGAAGTACAAGATGATATGATAATGATCGATTTATAGTTTAACTAAAAAAAGGGTCAATCAGTGTGTCGCCAATTGACCCAGTGGAATGACACATAGCAAGTCCAACCTCGCGTAGTTACTATCGCAGAATACTGTTTGGTTGTCAATGATAGGCGTTGTTTATATATAGTTTACCCCTATTTGTATGGGCAATATAGAATCTAGAAGCATATATTGTGATCTTTTAGTGCGTAATCGAGCTTGGCTCTTGAGTTAAAATTCCTGGATTTTGTTAATGCTTATCTGATTAATCACCACGAAATCGGGTGCAATATTCACATAAACAGGTTGAGGTTGACGCTTTTTAACTCTTTCGTGCTGAGGAGTGGTGAAGCCACATCTTGAAGCATGTATAGATGTACAAAGGACTTCGAGACGTTGCTTCGCGGCTCCTCAGTCCGAACGGAATTTGGAAATATTGTTTTTTTCAAAGCAATTTTGTGGGGGATGTAACAGCTCTGGATGACGTGGGGAGTTACGTCCGATGTTAAATGTGAATTGCTCGCTCATTTTTAAACTAGTTCTAAAGTTATTTCCGAGTCAGTGTTAGGTAATTTTTCGAGGATAATGGCATTGCCATTGTCAATTTTTATAAAATGAGAGCAGTTTTTTAGAGTGCTAAGTCTATGAGCAATAATAAACACTGTTAAGTTTTCATCTAAGCCATCAAGAGCCTGCATTACTTCTAGCTCCGTTGAATTGTCTAAAGCGCTAGTTGCTTCATCTAAGCATAGTAGGCTCGCATTTTTGTATAATGCTCTTGCTATTCCTAAACGCTGCCTTTGCCCGCCACTAAGACGTATGCCACGTTCTCCAACGCATGTTTCATAGCCATGAGTGCATGCAGTAATAAAATCATGAGCATTTGCTTTTATTGCCGCAGAAATAACTCGCTCAATATCAATTTTTTCTTTAGAAATCCCAAAGGCTATGTTTTCAGCAATACTTGTATTGGCTAGAAATATGGTTTGAGGGACATGCGCTATAGAATTTTGCCATGCTCGGCTGTTTTTGTTGTCTATTATTTGCCCGTCTATTTTTAATTGCCCAGATGTTGGTTCAAGTAGCCCCATAATTAGGTCAAGAAAAGTGCTTTTGCCGCTACCTGTTTTGCCTATGATGCCAACTCTTGCGCCTTTCGGTATTGTGATCTCAATATCTTTTAGTATTATTTGTGATTTTTGAGCATATTGAAAGCAAATTTTATTTAGTTGAATGTGGCTTTGTAATTTAATAGTTGCTAATTGATTATTGTTAATATTATAAGGTTGATTTAACAGTTCGATTACATCTTTTAGTGCTGCTTTATTACCGATTATTTCTGACCAATACCCATACATTTGCTGTATTAGTGGTAGTAATCGTTGGGCGCTTAAAGCAAAGAAGCCTAAAATCGGTAATGTTTCAATTATATTATTGTTTTTATAATTTGTAATAAGTACAAATATTGCGATTAATACCATCGCAAAAGTTTCAATGATATATCTAGGTGATTGAGTTATGAACATGTTTTCTGCGCGAGATTTTTGTAGTTCATTCGCGGCTTGCGCATATGATTTGGTGTAAGTTTCTTGTGATCCGTCTATTAAAATATCACGAATTGCTCCCAGCCCTTCTTGCAGAGTATGCATAACATCATTGTGTTTTTTCGCTATTATTTCACCATTTTCAGAGAGATTTTTTTTAGTAAATTTTGCAATAGTTAAATAAGCTGAAGTTATAATTAGGGCCGAAAGTAAGGTTATTTTGGTATTAACAGCAAGCATCGCAATAACTATTGCTATGAATAAAGCAGAAGTAGTTGCAAATGTAACTAAAGAAACTATAACTGTGGTTGTGGCAATAGATTTTTGGGCGATAGCACTTATAATATCACTGCTATTACGCTTAATGTGAACTTTGTACGGTTGGCAAAGCGTTTTTTTATACATATCAATACTTAAATCCGTACCAGTCGCATTAGCAATTTTCAAGCTCATTTTAATTAGTATTAAGCGTAAGATTCCGGCAAATAATGCACACATGGCAAAAATTATGGTTAAAGGTAATACTAAATCTGTTGTTGAGCTAATATTTAGGCTTTGTAAGTAATGAGAATTTAATACCTTATCTGGAACTGTAATTATAGCTATAAATGGAACAATAGACATTAGGCAGATTATTTCGCTAATAGATGAAATGATAGTTAGTCCTGCGACAATATATAATTGCTTGCGCCTTTTATGACTAAAGTGGTTCCAAAGTTGTTTAAAAAGGTTTGGGTTTTTATTTGTCACTTTTCATTCTCATTTTGTATTTGCTGTTATTTTAGCAGTTTGTCTGGTTGTTTGTTAATGTTTTTGGCAACTATTCCTATTATTTTACCAGCTAGATTAATTTTATTTTCTTTTTCTAGGTGAATTTTCTCATTTGTGGTAAAAATAGTTACCGCGTTTTCATCACTATTAAATCCAATATTTGTGCCTACTTGGTTAGCAATTAACATATTTGCTTGCTTGTCTTTTAATTTGCTTTTAGCGTTTTCTAATAGATTATTCGTTTCTGCAGCAAATCCAATGGTATACATTGCGCGCTTTTTTGTTGCTACATCTTTTAGTATGTCCGGATTTTTAATTAGCTTAAGCTCCAAAGTTTCACTTGGACTTTTTTTAATTTTTTGGTCTGCTGGATTGTTTATACTATAATCAGAAACTGCGGCACAAGAGATAAATATTACATCAATCGAGATATTAGCTAATACTGCATCTTGCATTTGTTTTGCATTGGTGACATTTATAAAATTTACTCCAAGAGGTTTAGGTAAATTGGTTGGGCCACTAATTAAAGTAACTTCGGCACCTGCAATTTGCGCCGCTTTTGCTAAAGCGTAACCCATTTTTCCTGAGCTATGATTAGTTAAGTATCTGACTGGGTCTATAGCCTCATGTGTAGGCCCGGCAGTTATAAGAACTTTATGTCCTTGCAATGAGTTTTTTACATTGTAAAGTAGTATTGCGTTAATTATTTCTTGAGTTTCAATGAGTCTTCCTGGTCCAAATTCACCACATGCTTGGCTGCCAATGTCTGGGCCAACCAACATAACGTTTCTACTAAGTAAAGTTTTACAATTTGCTTGAGTTGCTGGATGTTGCCACATGCTTTTGTTCATGGCTGGGCAAACAATAATAGGGATATTTTCAGCAGCTAGGTATAATGTTGATAACAAACAATCAGCAAGACCATTAGCCATCTTAGCGATAAAGTTAGCGCTTGCTGGAGAAATTATTATATAATCCGCCCATCTGGCAAGCTCAATATGACTCATAGCTCGTTCTGCTTCTGGGTCAAAAAGGTCTGTGCGCACATCTTCTCCTGACAATGCTTGTAGAGTTAGCGGTGTAACAAACTGCTTTGCTGATTCAGTTAGGATAACTTTAACTTGCGCACCAAGAGAGACTAATTCTCTAACAAGAAAAATAGATTTATAGGCAGCTATACCTCCAGTTATTCCTAAGAGAATTTTTCTGTTTTTTAAATATTGCATGTTGAAAGTTCATTATCTTGGGTATATTTTTACATTTTAATTGTTATTTAAAATATTTTCATTAAATTAAGAGGGCTTTTATGGCCATTAGTCAAAATATAGAAAAGCTTTTGATAGAAGTGCAATTATTTTTGCAAAATAATAAAGTTGATGATGCGATTAATGCAGCCAATCAAATTCTCAAGATAGATCCTAATTATACAGAAGCTTTGCGTTATTTGGCCTTAGCTTATGTGCAAAAAGGTGCCTATGCTGATGCTATTACTACATTTAAAAAAGCTATTCGGATTGATAATAATCCTATATTAAACATGAATTTAGCTAACGTTTATAAAAAAATAGATAATTATGCAGATGCTGTAAAATATTATAAGCAAGCTATAAGTATTAAGCCAAAATATGCGAAGGCACATAATAATTTAGCAGGGTTATATGCTGAAATTAATGAATATAATAAATCATTGTATCATTATAAAGAAGCTTTGCATGCTGATCCTAGTTTTACTTTAGCGCATTTAAATTTAGGTATTTTGTTATTTAGAAATAAAGAAATTAAGCCAGCAATTACTCAGTTTAATAATGTTTTGGCAATAGATGAACATAATCTGACGGCTTTATTTTATTTAGGCTTATTAAATTTGTCAGAAGAAAATTTAGAAGAGGCATTGGAGCTTTTTCAAGAAGTTTTACAAATTAATTCAGAGCATGTTGAATCTTTAGTCAATATTGGAGTTATTTTTCTTAAACAAAATAAGCCTCAATTAGCCATAGATTATTTTACTAAGGCTTTGGCATTAGACGAAAATAATATTG
>JAUIBC010000015.1 GCA_030427555.1 Gammaproteobacteria bacterium
TAATAACAATAAGCCAAGATGAAACAAGTCCAATTACGGATAATACAAATATTGCCACTTTATTTAATAAAGAAATTGCTAGTAAATTTAGTGATATAAATTTAGTCAGCGAATCTACTATCCAAAACTTGGTTCTAACTTTAAATGAGTTAGAAAAATATGTAAGCACAATGTCTGTTGTAAACGATCATGGAAAAACTGCTTTTAATCTAGCCAAATCCAGGTTTCAAAACGATAGTATCGCAAACCCAATAAGTTCGTTATTCAATCAAGCAAAACAGCTCCCTAAACCTATCAGTTTATGGGCAGAACAAATTGCTGGTGATGTGTGGTACGCAATAATTAGCAATAGCCGCGAATATGTAAATTATCTATGGCAACAACAAATATTACCAGAATACAAAACGAAAATAGCAAACCGTTTTCCATTTACCAAAAGCGATACTGACGAAATATCTATTTATGATTTTAATAATTTTTTTGCTAAAAATGGGACATTAAACATTTTCATCAATGAATACTTAAAACCATTTTTAGACACATCAAAAGCAGAATGGCAACCCAAAGAATTAAACCATTATTTATTACCTATTAGTAAAGAAAGCATACATGAATTGATTCGTGCTAATGTTATTACTAATATGTTTTTTGCAACCACAACAGATAAAAGTAAAGTTGATTTTAGTTTGCAAAAGATGAATCTTGATTCAAATGTTGCCAGCCTACAATTAAAAATTGGCAATATAAAAATGTTCAATAGCCAAGAGATTGATGATAAAGCAACTGAATTTAGCTGGCCCGAAACAAATACCAGGCTTACCTTAAATTCAATAGATGGCCGCCAATACGAGCTAGAAGAACTAGGACCATGGGCATTTTTTAAAATTTTACAAAAAGTAAATGTTCTAGTCGATGAACAAGATAGTAGTAACATGCAAATTATGTTCGAAATAAATGGCAACTCTGGACGTTATTTACTAAAAGCAGAAAACCAAGTAAATCCTTTTATCCCTGGTATTTTAAATGAGTTTAATCTACCAGAAACTATAACTTAGGCACTGGTTCATGAGTTGTTAATATCTTTGATCTAGGATCATTTTGTGCTAGACATCTTATTTCAAATTTTAATAGATCCTCTAGACTACTAAACTTCTTAACTAAAACTCCAGAAAAATGGTTATGCCGAGCCATTTCTTCTCTTAATATTTCCATTTCTTTTTCTAAAGATGTAATTTCTGTTTCTAAACGTTTAATAGTATCTTCAGATTCATCTATGCTTTTATTCAACTCATCAATTTTATTTTTTTTAATTTGCAAAAATGGCTCTAAAAATTTTTCTACATCACATACGATATGCTGAAAGAATTTTACCCATGACTCTACCAATGTTTCTCCAGGCTCAACAACATTTGAATCAGATTGATTTTCTAATGATAGTTGCAAATCTTCTAAACTACGTTTTTTTTCATCCAGCAAAACTTGCATATATTTCTTTTCATTTTCTTTTTTATTTTTATCAGCATCAAGATTTTTTAATATTTCCTGCCTATTATTATTACCCTTTAAGAAAATAGTATTTTCTTCATTAACACCTAAAGTTTTACTTTCTGAAATATCGCCTTTATAATTAATTCTTAACTCAAAAGTCTGACTATTTCCTTCATATCCATTCAATATTGCCAAATCTTCAATATGGATTTTTTTCTTACCATATTCTAAATCTAAAGAATCTTCTATTTTTTTCTTAAGGCTAGCTTGTTTCTTTTCGATATATAATTTTTCTTGAGTAAAATAAATACCAGGATTATCTTGCAGAATTTTATCACGCATTTTATTTAGTTTCGAAATTATAGTAACTTTAGGATCAATGTTATATTGACTAAAATTAATTACATTGCTTATACTCGAAGATAGAAAATTTACAATATAATTATGAAGATATGAGTTTTTTTCACTTCTAAAAATAACCAATAATTCTTCAACTGCAGAAAATCCCTTTTGCTCTTCTTTAACCTTATCAAAGCAAGATATTAATTTATCCCATTTTTCTAGT
Source organism: Gammaproteobacteria bacterium (assembly GCA_030427555.1). Taxonomy (GTDB): domain Bacteria; phylum Pseudomonadota; class Gammaproteobacteria; order Legionellales; family Legionellaceae; genus 2-12-FULL-35-11. Next base: position 2,054 of record JAUIBC010000015.1, read on the forward strand.
TTATCTGATGGAATTCTTTTACGTATCATATCTAATTCTTTTTGAGGTAAAAATGCCTCAAAAATACCAGCACATTGACCTTCCTCGCAAGCTTCATTTAAGAACCTAGCATTATCCTCATTGTTATCAGATAAATAATCAATATATGCTATTGCCTGATTAATTAGATTTTTTAAATCAGAAGTCCCAAATAAATAACTAGCAAATGGAAATATGCTCGGATTATTTTCTAATAAGCTCTTTAATCGATATAGTTCTCTGTATAAATCAAAAATATTTACCGACTTTTTACTTAACAACTTAAGCAATGATACATATGTATCTTCAAACCAGACTACCTTTAAACCAAGTAATCTTAAACAATTAAAAATAGAACCTAAATGCAATTTCAAATATGCAACAACCTGTTGTTCTAGGGCTTTTTGGGCAGATTTGTCACGTAAAAAATTAACGTTTTCTTGGCGTTTACGTAATTTTTTATTATCTTCATCTGTTTTAATAGATTCGCTGACATTATCATATATTAATAAAACTTCATTAATTATAGGATAAAGCTTAATTGAATTCTCATCGTTAGTTTTATAATAATCTACAATTTTATTTAGAATTTTATCCAAATTAAGTAATATATCTTCAGAGCTTCCTTCGTAATTTAAACTTAACAAAGCATAATGTTTGAATATAGACTTTACTTGCTTTTCTGCTTGGCGTTTTTTTATGTTGTGAATATTATTAAAAGATAAAAATTCTGCATCAAAGGCTAATACCGCATAATCACCATCTACAAATTGCTCTAATATACGACTAGTACGTTCTTTAGAAATTTTCTGTATACGCTGTTCCAAAGCACAAGCTGTTTGTCGTTCAAGTTTATTATAGGTAAATTCTTCTCTAATTTCTTGTGCTAAATACCTTTTTATTTTTATATTTTCCGAAGTATGCAGAAATTTAAGTTCATTAACTTTAAATATACCCCACTCATCAATAACCTGGGTTTCAAAGTTTTCTAAAGCAGTATTTAAACCTTCGTTATCTAATTCATCTCCAGACCAACGCACATACTTATTTGGATATTTGCCTTCTTTATCTGAATCATTTAAACATCTTTCCCAGATAAGCTTCATCCTTTTTAAAAGCATCGCTCTTAATAATAAAAATTGGCGATTATCAGCTTGATCTTTGGTTAACTCTAGACGAATTTTATCAAATTGATTTAACACAACTTGGATTATTTCATCAACTTTTTGCCGATAGTCTCGTTCAACCGCTCTTTCTGTATTTAATTTTTCTTCTTTATATGCGACTTGTAATTTTTTTTCTGCTTGGCTAAGGCCAAAACATATTTGGAGTAATGAATCATAACGAAATTCACCTTCAACTATATTTAAAAATTTACCTGGTTTAAGTTTACGCCAAAGTCTTCCTAATACTTGAATATGACCACGCAAAGTACTATTGAAAGCTTGGATGCCAAAAATACCATCCGGATGCTCTGAATCATAATCAATACCTCTAGCATCCTTTGGCACAACAATAGTCAGATAATTACCCTTGCCAGCGTTTTCTATTTTATTCTTATACTCATCATTAGTTTCTTTACCATTGATAAACTGGAGTTTATAACCATTATTTATTTTATCAAATTTATGAAAAAGATTTTCTGCTTCTATTGGGTTGTTAACAAAAATCAAAATTGGTTGCTTATCTTTTACAGTGCACTTTATCCCAAACAAATAACATAAAGTTTGCAACGCTTTTTGGTATATTTCTACCGCTGATACTAAAATTTTTAAAATAAAATCAGGGCAAAAATCATTTTCAAATCCATTAAGCTTAACAGCATTAATAATTGCAAGATGCTTCGCCTCTTCATCTTTTACCATTCTTGGAGTAAGAATTTTGCGAGATTTTTCTTTATGCGGAGGTATTTTACTAACCTTCATACCTACTTCTAAGATTTCTTTCTTACTTCCTGATGTAGCACTTAAACCAATAAAATGCTCGAAATCAGCAGATAAATCTTTATTAGATTTTGTATCAATTTCAATTGGATCAAGCTCAACATTAAACTTACGACCTGGATAATTACCACTTTTATTTAACAAGTCATGCAAGAAAGCCTGTCTAGCATCTGGAAAAGTATTTCCTCTTTCTACTTCACTTGTTAACTTATTCATAGGTGTTGCGACAGGGCTATCTAAATATTTGCCGTCTAAGTCTTGCTCAATTACTTGGTAATCAATACCTTCCAAATACCCATGCACATCACAAGCTGCGGCTAAATAACCTTCTAATAATGGTAAAAATGTATCAACCTGATTTAATGCCTCAGTTTTATTAACTTTATTTGCTTCAGCCTCATTGCGCAAATCTCTTATTAAATTACGTAAATCTTGTTTTTTATCATTAGGCTCTAAATCACCTTCTTTTTCTATACGTCGATAAGATTTAGACTCAACAAACCTATTTATAGTGGATATAATCCAAGTCGGCGATAAAGAATATTCTTCATCTGGAACTTCAGTAGCAATTGTTCTTGATGCTAAATCATCTAAATCATTATCTTGCTCATCTTTAACGCAAGCCAATGGATATTTCTTGTTATCCGCAGAAGTTGTAAGAGAAAGACCAAGGATTTTATATTCAGCAATCAAAGAATCAATATCTCGACTAGTGCCATAATGAATAGCACCATAATCTAACCGACAACCTACCTTTTCTTGATCTATTATTTTTGATTTAAAACCTAGGGATGTAAAAAATAAATTATTATGCTTACCATAATAGTCTTGGTTAACTAAGTTTTTACTAGAAGTAGGAACCAATACAGTACAACCTTTAGCACATAGTAATGCGCTAAATAAAGCTGTAGTAACACTTTTACCTTCTGCCGTTTCAATTTCTTGTAATTGGCGAGAAGGATTATTTAAAGCATTTATAATGGTTATTATCTGTGTGGAATTAGGAATTATCTTCGTAGTTCTATAATATAATTCTCGCATCACAGCAATATATTGTAAAGCTAATCTACGATTATCAGGATGTGATAAATATTCATCACTATGCTTCGTTAATTCATCTTCTTGAAAGGCGTCTTTTAGTTTAGCTGCTAATTCAACCAAATTTTCTGTACTTATAACATCGTTATTTTTTGCATACTCATGTAAATAAAAAGAGCTTTTGCCATTTATTAAAATTGGCTTGCCATCCTTATCACGCGGATAAATTTGGCTTTTACCCATGCTGATATTATTAACATATGCAAACTCTTTAACAAGTTTGACTCTCTCAACTTGACTAAGTGGCACATTGTTTGGTAATCGTACAATTCCATCAATTACATCTAGAACTCTATCCGTGCTAAAGTTTTTTTCCATTTTGGAGCGATTATCTTGCAAATATGGATGTCTATCATAAAAATCCAAATATTTATCAAAATCGGCATCAGATTTAGACAATTCTTTAATAAAATCGTCCTTAGCTGGATATGGCTGTGATTTAAATAAAATTTCATGCATTTTAGGCAAAATATATTTCTTACTCTCTACGCCATCTAGTATTTTTGTAATATCATCAAAATTTACAATAGTCTCAGGAAAATTAGAGTTTTGTAATGAGCTTAATGCCTGAAAAATACTCACGTATTTATCTATGTTATCAGAAGATATATTTTCTATTTTTTTATAAATAGATTTATATTTGTCAATTTTAGTTACGTCTTTTACCAAAATCATTAGTAAAGTAGACAAAATTGGCTCAATATCTGTTGCAGGGAATCGTCCTTTGATTTTTTCTAGTTGTTCAAAGAAGTCTTTTTCCCCAGTAGTATTTAATTCTGCTGCAACAGCTAAAAGATCTTGTAAGAATTCTTGAGACTTGTCTTTATTTTTAATAAAAATATCTAATGGGAATTCTGCCCCACTAAGTGTAAACGGAATTAAATTTTCTAATAAATCATTAAGTTGTTGGCTAGCAAACTTACCACTTTTAACCAATCCTTCTAAAGAAATTAACAGTGCATTTAAACTAATTGGCAAAGAAGATTTGGCTTGAACCTTGTTAATTTCCCTATATAAAAAATTTAGCTTTGCAAATACCAAATTATTTACATCTTGGCCATCTTCACCTAATAAATTGCTTAACAGATCTAGAACATTAAACAAATCACTAGCTGTAATATTTTGTGATAACGCTTTTAAAATTTCTAAATATTCATCAAATAATTTCTGATCTTGACTTTTAATTACCTCAAGCTTACTAAGAATATCTGTAAACTTGTCTAACTTCCTATTATATTTATCTACCTTTTGACTAGGGAAAAGTGCTGGTTCATCTACTAAATTAGTTACCAAAGAAAGTTCATCATGTAATTTATTTTCACCAATAACATCTTTGAAAATCTGCATGTCTTCAATAGAGACTGCTTCACGATTATCAACATTTATTTCAAACAAACTCGGCAAATCTGGATGTGTTTTTTCTACTACATTTTTTTTTATAAAATCTAAATAATAATATTTATTCTCAAAAGAAAAAATAGCATCTTGATTAAGAGAAAGTTTTCGAACATGTCTATATAATGATTCTTCTAGTTTACCCCCAACAGCTCTCTTAATCTTAGCGCCATCTAACTTAATTACCCGATAACCATCTACACCAACTATTTGATATTCCGGATTAATTTTATTTTTTAATCTTTTAGCCGCGTCTCTTCTTTCATCAGTATCAAGTTCTAACTTGCGAACTTTTAATTGTTCACCATATTGAATATGGTATAACTCATCTTGATAAAGTACTATTCCATCAATAAAGTGTAACAATTCTTTAAGAGCTTCTATTTGTAATGGATTTGACGAATTAGGATCTATATCTGATGCAACTAATCCAAAGCGTATCGGCTTGCCGCCATCACTAATATATTGTATTAAGTAATTATTAAAATCCTCTTCTTCCTTACCAAATACATCTGAAATAAGGGTTTGCACTGTATTTTTAACACTTAATTCAATAGCTCTATCCATAAATACAGCTAATGAAAAGGTATTAAAATATGCTTCAATATATGGTCTCTGACTGGCATTGATAAGACTACCAGTCAACCTAAGAACATTATTCTTTACTGCGTCAATGGCCCATTTGAATTCATTTTTAACTAAATCATCCTTTAAATAAGATAACCTCGCATCAGCTTTGTCAAAAATATGTAATAATGCATGTTCATCAATTGGCTCTGTAGTTAAAGCAGAAGCTATTTCCTCAACATAGCTATTTACTTCATCTAGCCCTTCTTTAATAAGAATTTCAGCAACATCTCCTTTAGGAAGCATTCTAAGCGCAATAAGACCCAAGTCAATTTTGCCTCTTAGATTATAGTAAGCTCCATTGTAAAGATTAATTAAACTTTTTAGGGATGACGTTAAACTGATTCTAGATCTAGTAGAACCCAAACTACTAAATTTAAAATCTAAATTCTGCTGTACAAAGTATTTTTGTACAGCTGTATACAAGTCTTTTTCAACATTAATATTTTTAACCTGGGCTATCAGGTCATTTAAAACTTTACTATTTAGTATATTATTAGATCTGCCAATATCTATTGTTACTAACTTATGCAATAAAAATTTTTGTTGGTCTGAGTTTAAATTTATTAAAAATGATGGAGATATTTCTATAAAATCACCTAATAAAGAAAATACCTTCGCAATTAAAGGTTTAATATCTTCGGTAACTTGTATATTTTGATTAATAGATTTAGCATAATTACTAATTAAATCTGAAATATCCTCTTCATCTACATTTTTTTGATCTTGTTTTTCTCCTGATTTAAGCTTAATTTTTTTTGCGGTTTCGGCAATATTTGTAAAAATTACAACCGCATCTTCCCCATAGTTTTTAACAATAGAAAATGCTTGCTTAATTAATATTAAACCTTTTATTTTATCCGGATTAGCCATATATAGCTTGTTTATTATCTCGGTTAATCCACCCAAGCTAGGGCATGTATCGGCTCGTAAACCAATATCATGAATAATCTTAATAATATCCTCAGTACTGTTAATACTAAATTTATCTGCAAAAATACGTAAAGCATGTAAGAATTTAGGTAATTCTTCATTAGGGGACACAGCCTGCTGAGATGCTATTTTACCGGAACCAGCAACTGCCGTAATATACAAAAGTGATGCTTTAGCAGAATAACTTAATGCCGTACTCTTTTTAAGCATATTTTTGGAGATCCAACTTTTAAAATCACTATTATTTATATGTCTAGCCAAATCATCAAAAGTACAAGCAGTCTTGCCATCATTAGAAATCATCAAGATTTTATCCATATCTTGTTGATTAAAATCTATGCTCTCATCGGCCACAAATTGTAATGATGTAGCTTTTCCTTTTTTATCCCTAGTAACAATAAATCCGATGTTTCCTTGTTCATTGGATAATTGCTGTAAATCATTATATATACGAAGAGAGTCTATCTTAATAGTTAGATCTTTATTAAGAGAATCTATATTATTTCCAATAGATAAAAAGTTTTCATATTTAAATCTTTTAGGACTTGTTTCATCTTTACGAGCAATAAAGCGATAAAAATAATTGCTGCATAATTTATAAGACTTTTGTAGTTTTTTTTCCTTTACTATGCCTGAAGGGATCTGCATAATTTTTGAAAAATCTTGTTCCTCTAGAGAATAACTAAAATGAGGGAAAGCTGTATTTGGTTTAAATCCCATTTCTTTAGTTATAATTCTAAACTTTTTCTCTTTACTGGCAAAATAGTCTTCAGATATATCTAAACTAAGGCCATCTAACACATACATTTGTGCCTTATTTTGACCATTTGTCACAATGTGTTCAATAATTTTCGAAGATGTTGGCATATTGAGCTCTTCAATATGTTTGAAAGGAAACTTGTTTGGCAATCCACCATTACCAAGTGGTAACTTGGTACGAAAAGCATAAAAATATGTAAACAATTCAGAAAAGTTTACTATATCTCCTGACTTCTTATGTCTTTCTACTAATTCTATCCACCATAACTTGTCTGCATCATCCAGCGTTGCTAAATCAGATAGTTTACCAAGTCCATCTTGTGTTGCAAATTGAATGAAATTTTCACGACGATTTAATAAGTTTTTAACTAAATCAAATTTCATACTATTAAGTTGTTTAAGCACAAGTGCCAAACCGTCAATACCAGAAGTTACCAGAATATCTGCCAAACCTTGATAAAAATATGGGGATTTAGGGTATACCTTTTTAGCTTTGCTTATGAATTCTCTAATATCTGACTGACAATTACTTAACAATTCCTTTCGGCCTGTTTTGGTAATAGATAAAAGTATATCTAAATCATTTTCCAAACAATTAATATTAGGCTCTTCAGCAACTAAATTACATATAGCCTGTTTAATACTATGACTATAAGAATTCCTATAAATTTCTCTATAGCTAAACTCTGTAGGCAAACAATTAGTAATTCTCGAAAATATTGGACTAAAAGCATTTAGCTCTAAATTATTTGTATATTCTTCATATTTAAGAATATATTTCTTTGGAAAATCGCAAGATTCTAAATATTTAACTACTTTGCTAACCTTTCCTGACTTATCAAGAACAATAGGTAAGGCTTCTAATAAAACTCCATGTTTTACCTTTGGATAATTACGTATAAAGTCTTGCATTACTTCTTTATCTATATGGGTAATTACCATTCCCTTTTTGTTTTTGTCTTCTACTAATCCTGCATGTTTACCAACAATACTAAACCAAATATCTTTTAAAGTAGGAGGATTCTTATATCCCTTAAAAACTTCATTATACAATGTAGATAACGAGCTAATATTTTCTAAATTAATTAAATTATCATCGCTTCCAAAATACTGTTGAACCTCTATAAAACTATTTTCTACTTTGATTTGTGATGTTTGCTCTGGAGACTTAGGAATATAATCTCTACCTTGAGATGTGGAAATAATTTTGCGCTGCTGCTGAGGAACATATATGCGCTTTTTATTTACCATATCGCGCTTATTTTGGCTTATTTCTGGTTCATTAGCAGATCCATTCGTTAATCTACTAATTTCCATACTCATCTGCTGCGCGAATTTAATTCGTTCAAACTCGTAAACTTGCTTATTTTCTTTACTTGGATCTAATAAACTAATCGCGAAAGGCAAAGGAGGAGTTAAGTCTGATAACTTCTTATGAAAAGCTTCTAGTTTACAAGTGGTGTATTGACTACAATGAACAAATAATTGTCTAGGGACATGGTAGGAACGCATTTCCTTAATCAAATCTTTAAATTGCTTATCTTCATCAAGGTTATACATTTTGTCATTAAAACTAATCCACATGCTACCTCTCTACAACAACAGTTTTTTTCATAAGTCTGTCTTAAACAAGGTTTTAAAACCAATTATGCAGATCAATTATACAAAATTTCGCGCTTAAAATCACTCTTTTTTAATAAACATGACCATTAATTAATCTAACTATATTTTAAAAGAAACAAGTTATTACAACAACTATCGTATATTGAAAATATTTATTAAATATAATTAGGGTCTGTTGCAAATTGATATAACGGCCTTATTATCTACGTTCATTATCAAATAGCAAGCTTTTTGCATTTGGGTCATTTGAATATGCTTTCAAAATATCGTTAATAAGATCATCTATAACTCCACGCTTAGCTTCATCTTCAATAAATGCACCTTCTTCTCTAATAGTATTTAACCGTTCTGATATTTCTTTGGTAACTGTGCCATTAGGATAAAGGTTTGCAAGTAGTCTACGAGCTTCAGCTGGACCAATTTGTCTATATAATGCATTACGCACAGCCGCATCTTCAGCTGTTGTACTAAATGCCCATAATTCTATTGGACCAAGAGTTAAAGTTAATAATTGAATATTAATACCATTTTTAGTCGCAAATTGAGCAAGAAAAGTTGCGCCCCCATGTCTTGGACCATGAACTCTTGTACGCAAAGCTGTTTTTGCAGTTTCAGATAACCCAAAAATCTTACAAGTCTTTTCTATAGTTTGGGCAGGACCTGCATCCATTACATAAATAGATGTGGCAAAGTCTACCATTACTGGATCAAAGTCATCTAAGGACTGTGACAATAATGAAATCTGAACTTTCCATTTACGCCCTTCTCGCATATCAACAATTACCTGATCACGCACTGCTTGAGATTTAGCAGTACGATGAAATTCATCATAAATAATTCGCTTAGGATCTTCACGAATCTCTGTGACCCTTTTTTTATGATATGGCTTATATTGATCTGGAACATTATTCATACTTTCTTCAGTCAAATAATAATGTCTAGCTAATATATATCTGGCTAACATATACATCACTGAAGTCTGTCTATCAGCAGCATCACCACCACTTTTAGCAACCTCATCTAAATCTAGTGACACAACTCTAGCATCACCAATATCAAAAGCTGTTACTCGCGATAATATAGGATATTCTCTAACCGCACCAGATATCATTCGCGCGAAAGAATTAATTAAAGACTCTCCTGTTGGAGCTGTAACTTTTTCATATAAATCTTCTATAGATGGAGTGCGGCAAATAGAAGCAGCATCAGCTAATAATGGCATCGCATAACGTTGGGCAAGCAAAGCCTCATGAATAAATCCTGCTGAATACAAGGCATCTGTTACTTCCCACCAAGTTGACTTAGAATCACGAACAAAACCTATTTCTTCTAATATGCTATCAATAAACTCTTCAACACCAGGAGTATATGGTGTTGGCTTACCTTCATCAGAGGTGCTTTTATAAAGTTCATCAACGACCATACCAACCAAATCAGGCATACCATCATATGGCTTATTTGCTCCCAATGGAGTAGTTAACAAGGTTAAAAAATTAACCAAGAATGAACGTTCACTTGCTGTAGGAGTTCTACAACCTAATTGTGTATCAAAAGGATTAATCGAGTACTCTGGAGTCATGCGTAACCGATAATATGCAACTAAATGCCTTTGCTCAACCGGCATGGCTTCTTTTAATAAAGAAATCAAACCACTGCTCGATGGACCAATATCAATAATTGCTATACGTGGTAACCTACTCAAACCAGCAGATAAACATAAAGCAAGATTTTGTGCACTTGACAATACTGATTTACCAGAACCAGGACGCGCATAAACCAAGTCAATCCAAGTTGTTTGCTCTGCTGAACCAGGTTGAAATGGCCAAAGTTTACCATCCGGAGATCTAAATAATAAAGCCCCCACCTGCCAAGGAGAAGCAGGTCTTGTTATAGGCAACATCGAAATAACTTTCGAAAGTGGGGCAACGGTTGCAACCGCCGGATTATTTGTAGTAGTTGCTAACATACTAGCAGCGAATCCAGCAAATGGATCTCCGCATATTTCTGATACATCTGTACTACCCCAACCCTGAATTGCTTTAACTAATTCAGAACCACGCCGTCTTAATAACGCTATATCGCCTTCCGGAGCCCAAGTGGTCGCTAACACTCTTAATCTAACTATTGCCTCATCTGTATTTAAACTTATAAATTTCAAAAGATTAACTGCGTCACTAATTAATCTATTCTGCGGTGATGAAAAGCTAAGAATCGATGCTAAGAAACCCTTAAGGCGAACAGTATTTAATGATTCACTCTCAATAAAAAAGGAAATTCGCCAAGGAATATGAATAGGTAAAATTCTATTAAATAACTGTGAAAATGGTTTGGTATCTTTCGGAAATAAATCTATATAAGTTGTAGTATATATTTTGTTACCAACCAATACCGTTCTTCTATCAATTATTTCAGCATCTCTTGGAATAACTTGTTTCGCCAAAGATGGCCATAGTAAATCAGAGACATCTCCCTCGAAATCATTAACCTCTCGCACAGAAATGTCGTCTCCTGGTAAACTTGCACGCCAATCATCCGCAGTAAATTCAGGATCGGCGGTCAAACGAATAGCACGTACAGCATCATGCACATTTAATTGTTCGGCTGCTATATCTAAAGTATCTAAATCATTTATAACTGCTCTAACATAAGCACTATGTGTATCTCTTAATTCTGGAATTGCCGCGTAAATTGCCTGTGAATTTTTAAAAGGAGGAATCTTCTCATCCTTCATCATTTTAGTTTTAGCTTTATATGCAGCCTTTAATTGATCATTAGGTAAATTAAACGGCCTAGTGAACAACACAAAAAACAAACTTTCTTCGGAGCAATAATTTGCTAAATAAGAGGATCTTTCATTGAATAAGTCTTTAAGATTTAATTCTAATCTATCTGCAGTTGCTGAAGCGGCAGCATATATATCATCTATTACCTTACGAATATTTTGTTTATCATGACTAAAATATACTTGCAAAGCATGCCCTGCACGCCCCATCGCGCCTTGAAAAGCTCTATTAAGACCTTCAACAAGCCTATCAAACTCCTCAGTACCTACAAGTGATGTTACACCATCAATCCTTATAACTGATAACAAAGAACCATCATGATTAACTAATACCGTTGGACTATCAGCTGTTTCTAACTCACAATATGTCTCTGTTGTTTGTTTTAAGGATGTACTAAGCCACGCAAGAAATGTATCAAATCCCTCAAAAAAAGAATCAGCAAATTTTGCCATTTATATCCTCTTTATTCACAAAATCTATCGTCATAATCCAAGTAGCAAAACAAAAATATAAAAACAATTTATTATTTTGCCGATATTTCTTCTAAAGCATTTGCAGCCCAACCCTCAATCTGCTTACGAAATTTTGCCCTAGATGGTAATAACCTAACACCAAATAAAATTTTGGATATTTTTTCTTCATTCAAATCAACCGTATCAATCAACAAATGTCCAAAAATCGAAGGATCACTGGTTCCCTCACCAAATTTGTCTTCTACTTGTTGAGAACGTACTTTAAATCCTAAATAAATAGTTTGGGCACTAGATTTATACCCTGTATCATTAGTAATGGCACAAAATAAAACATGACATAAGCTATTTAATTCTGTCTGAGTCATCTCTGGCAAATAAATTAAAGTGCCACCACCATAACCACCAACCCCTACAGACTCTAGAAAAAAACATTGAGCACAAAAACAGCATGCGGTTACAATATTACTTATTTTATTATTATTATAGTCACCATCTAAATTAACCACATCCTGATATAACTTAGCCTGAAATCCACAAAAGCGACAAGTATATCTATCCCTTTCTAAAACTTTCTTTTCAAATTCTTTAAAATTTTTGTCAGATTTACGCGCAGAATACAAGCGCCAGGCACCAGGCGTTGCCATTAACTTTAACTCTGGTGCCTCAACAAGCGACTTGTCATTAAACATAAACTACTAACTACCAGTAATTTCAGTACCTTCAGGCCCTGCTGTTGTTCCGCCTTGGGAAAATGCAGTATTACCTAAAGCGCCTGTTATACTAGGAAGAAATAATAATGCTATAGCAATAAATAACAAACCAATAGGCTGTCCAATTGGTGTTTGTTGTGGATTATCTTTATGTTGCTTAAACTTTAATATAGCACTAATCGCAAACCCCAAACCAGCTATATAAGATGCCGCTGTTATTAACTTACCAACACTATCAAAAGTACTAGTGATACTAGAGGCCATTGTACCAATGGTTTCCTTACCAGCAAAACAGTAATCAGCAAAGAAAGCGACACCTATTATTGCTAATAACTTAAACCACCCTTTCGATTTATAAATTTTTAATGTATTCACATTATCTCCTCATATTATTTTAATTATTAAAAGTAAATAATTGGTCTAAATTTAAACTCCATATAAGGTATTTGTTATTACCTCCATAGTACCAACAATATTCATAGCAAGTATACCACCAAATACATGCATTAATCCCTTCCCAGTCTGTCCTTGTGATTGCCCTCCTTGGTTTGCACCTCTTGCTATCATAATCCAGCCCCTTACAAATGCAAATAACCCTACTACCTGGATTATTATAGTTATAGAATTGCCAACCGCGCTATCTGTACCCAATAATCCAGTTAGATATGGGTTTTCACTGTATGCTAAAACCGAAGAATAACCAAAGGTAGTATTCATTAATGCTTCAAATGCACTAGGAAAATATAAAAGCATCATTGCAACAACTGTATATACAATAGCTTCTTTCATACTTCCTATACCAGAAAGACTACTACGCTGCTCCCCATGAGACTTTAACGTAAAAAAAGCTTTCATTGCAAAGCCTATACCCATCAAATAAGCAGCACCAGTAATTAAGTATTCAACCTGTACTAATGAATTAGCTAAATTAGTTAATACATCTAACTGACCAGAATACCATTCATTACTCATCTTTCTTTCTCATAAAGGTAGTTATAATTATATTCCCAAGAAGCTATTTAATTAATCCCTAAAACATGCCATAAAATATTAGTTTATGACAACAAGAATTTGATCAAACAACTCCTTAACTATCATTCTGGGCGAAAGATATAATTCGTCCTGAATTAGTAAGAACTCGCCCCTGTGATACATCTACCATTGTAACCACACCATACCCTGGAATCATTGAACCTTTCCTAACAGTAAGCGTAGACCCATTCTCTGCAATTAGCCAAGCCCTACCAGGAATAACAGCTTTAACAAAGTACTTCATATATTGAGGACGACTAGCGCGAGACTCATGCATTTGTCTTGTATGATATACCCGCCTTGTACTTAAATTCATTATTGTTTGAGACTGATCTTCAACAACCGAAGCTAGCTTTTCAACTTGTATAGATAATTTATCCAACTTTTCAGATAGCTCCTGATACTCCGTAGACATCTTCAAACTATCTGAACTCAAAGTAGATATTTTAGCATAAATGATGTCCTGAGCTTGTTTCACCTTATCCAAATTATTTTGAATAACCTTAGTTTCCTTCTCCAAATCTTTTTGTGCTACTGATAAAGTTTGTGAATTTTGTTGCTTAGACAACATCGGCTGCAACTTTGATCTTTCTTCAGTAAAACCTTTTGGGCGTTGAATAATATTCTGAGGCTGCTGAGTTTTAGATTTCTTTTTTGTAACCATTCCACTCGTAAATTGATAAATAACTATCAATAAAATCAAAGCAATAACAGCAATAATAGCATTACGTATAGGCACATTTTCTTGTAAAAATAATTTTATTTTGTCTATATCTATAAATTTACTTAATTCAAACTTTGATTTTACAGGAGCTTCATCTACGTGTGCAGAATCATCAGCAAGATCATCCTGCTCTACCTCATCTGGCTCTACAGCAAAATGATATTCTTCTTCATTATAATTATCATTATCTTCTTTGCTCATATAATACTCACTTAACCAGTTCGTAAATCTTGGGTGAATAATACACCTATTGCTGTACCTGAATATAGCTGCACAGTAGTTGGGCGCGACATATTTTGCTGCGCTACTTGTGACCATGCTTTACCAACAGTTGCCAAACCAATAACCGCATTCTCAAGTGCAGAACGACCAATACCATTTTGAACTGTAGTATTAGTAACTCCTCCGGTTCCACCTACCTGAATAGTAGTATCAGCTGACTGAAAAGCATTACCAAATCCTTGTAAAAAAGTCGAAGCAAAAAGCGCTCCATACCTTTCTAGATAATGATGATCTGCTTCACTTGCTAACGCGGTTCTCCCAGTATTAGGATCTATTGCAAAGGCACTTATTGATAATGACTTTGGAACTCCTGGCATTGTTAATGTATTAAAAGATATTACCATTTTATCTGCATTACTTGGGAGATTAAATGATCCAATTAATTTACCGCCTTTAAATGATCCTGTCACTATTGTAGCTAAAATTGGGCCTGGCTCATCTGTATTAACAGCAGTATCTATAACTGCAAACATAATATCGCCCATTTTAATAACAGGAATATCTGTTTGTTGTTTAATATCAGATTCTTTTACTACCTTTTTAGGCATTGTAGCTAAACCGGATAAACGATTAGCTTTATCTTCATCTTTATCATCTTTTTCATTACCAGCCTGATATTGTTGAGTATTAATTGTATTCCAAGGCTGCATAAGTTGATTTGCTGCTGAAATCATAGCCGACGTTCTTTGTTGAATATTTTGCTGGAATTTTTGATCGACTTGCATTACTTTTTGTTTTGCAATAACTTCTTGCAAACGTTTAGCATTTTCAGCCGCTAAGCTTGCCTTATCTTTTTGATTATCACCACCTAATGATGGAATTACTGCTAAATTTGAATCCTTTTTTTGCACTGGATCTATTTGATCTAAACCAGCAAGGGCCGAATCCTTACGTGAAACACCCGCTGCTTCTAAAGCATCTTCATCAAAACCAGCATTTTTGAGCTGCGTTGGAGAATATCCTGCATTTAATAACTGTTTTGCACTAAATCCAGCATCTTTTAAATCTTTTGCACTAAATCCAGCATCTTTTAAATCTTTTGCACTAAAGCCAGCATCTTTTAAATCTTTTGCACTAAAGCCAGCATCTTTAAGTTCAGCAGCAGTATATCCAGCATCTTTAAGCTCAGCAGCAGTAAAACCTGCTTTTTTCATCGCCGCAGCACTACAACCTAAAGTTTCCTTGATAGTTGCAGCTGATACTCCCATTACTCTAGCCGCTTTTAAAGATTCAACACTACAATCACCCTGGCGACCAGCCGCAATTACGCCAGCAGGAGATAAAGCCATACCAGCTTTTTTTAATTCATTAGGAGTAAAACCAGCTTTTAATAACTCAGCTGGAGTAAAACCCGCCGCCGCCAAGTCTTTCGCGCTAAATCCTGCTTCTTTCAAAGCTTCGGCGCTACAACCATTTACTTCATGAATTTTTTGAGCTGTTACCCCTTTTTCTCTAAGCTTTATTAGTTCTTCAGGATCACAACCAGCTTTACGAATTTCATCATCTTTAAATGCAGTTGCAGGAAATCCAGCATTAGATAATTGCTCCGGCGTAAATCCTGCAGCTAGCAAATCATCTGCATCAAAGCCTAATTTCTTTAACGTATCAATATCACATCCATTAATATCCCGGATCTGTTTGGCAGTTACGCCTTTTTCCACAAGAGGCTTTAATTTATCAACATCACAACCTGCTTTACGAATTTCATCATTTTTAAATGCAGTTGTAGGAAATCCAGCATTAGATAATTGCTCCGGCGTAAATCCTGCAGCTAGCAAATCATCTGCATCAAAGCCTAATTTCTTTAACGTATCAATATCACATCCATTAATATCCCGGATCTGTTTGGCAGTTACGCCTTTTTCCACAAGAGGCTTTAATTTATCAACGTCACAACCAGCAGCTGCAATATCAGCCTTAGACACACCTTTAGGCAACAACCCATCTCTGGCTAAATCTTCATCCGTAAATCCACCAGCTTTTAATTGTTTAGCCGAACAATTATCATACTTTGCAATTAACTTCGCACTAACTCCAGCCTCACGCATGCGTTTTATTGCAGAAGGACTACAACCTGCTTTTTTAATATCATTTGCATCAAATCCTGGCGGCAAAATATTTTCAGCATCTCTTATATCATCATCAGTATATCCAGCTGCTTTTAGTTCTTCAGGGGTAAAACCTGCATTTAATAAATCACGCGCACTAAACCCAGCAGCTCGCAACTCGTCAGGACTAAAACCAGCAGCCTTTAATTCAGCAGCAGAAAAACCAGCGGCTTTTAATTCTTTAGCAGTGAAACCAGCGGCTTTCATTTGTGCAGCACTACAACCGTTAATTCTACGAATCGCAGCAGCGCTAACACCCATTGCTTTAAGCTTTTGTAACCCTTTTATCGTACATCCAGCCTTTTTAATATCATCTAAACTAACACCATCAGGAATACCTCCAGCTTTTGCGATATCTTGATCTGAAAATCCTGCTCCCTTTAATTCACCATCAGAATAACCGGCATCTTTCATCTCTTTAGCACTAAATCCGGCAGCACGCTCTTCACATGCGGTAAATCCACATTTTTTTAATTCACTAGCGGTATATCCTGCACTCTTAAATTCTTTGGCTGTAAAACCAGTTTTCTTTAGCTTTTTACAAGCACAAACTGATTTCAAATCACGAAGTTCAAAACCTACTTGCTTTAATTGCTCACAATTACATGCCTGCCTAATCTCACTGATAGTTGCACCACTATTATTCATGGCGTCATCAATACTTTCCTTGCTACAATTAGATTCTTTAACATTTTGAAACCATAAGCTATATTGAGGACCACCTAAACTTTGCTGTGCAAGAGTCGAAAATCCAACACTACCTGTGCCAGAATGTGGGCCTACCTCTTCTACCCCTTCACTAAAAGCATGCGAACGGATAATAGTTGGGATAGCACTACCACCTTTTTCTGCGGCTTGCTCCGCTTGATCAATATTTTGTTGATTCTGTAAAGACGCATATTGCTCAGTTTGGTTAAGTGCCCCAGGAATAGATTCAATTGAAGCAGGAGCTCTTGAAAGATCTGTTTTATCTCCAATGTCACCAAATTTATTACTAAACTTGATAAAACCAATAACAATCGTTGTGATTACTAACAAAAGAGTAAACACAATAATAATCCGAGTTCTCGTGTTGGAAAAAAGTGCCTTAATATTCTCTTTTTTACCAGCCATGTTTATAATCCTTCTACCTTAAGTTGCATAACCTTACCATGCCATGATACTAGTAAAACTGGTGATTTTGGCATTTCATATGCATGCATTCCATCAGCACTAGTCATACTTCCTATCCAACCAGGAGACAATATAGTTAAATTTGTTCTGATATACATCTGTCCATTAAACAACCATGCACGAGCATCACCACCACTTACAACCAACCTCTTACTACCAGGAGGAGGAACTCCATCTAATACATGCAATAATACCTCACTAGCAGACGGAGGAAGGCCTTCTTCCGTAGGAGCGGCACTCGCATTTGGACCAATACCTTGTATACGTAGATCAACACGATAATCTACAGCTTTTTGTCCAGGTATTAAAGTCAGCATAACCGGAGTATTTAATCCTTGCAAACGTATTGCTAGATTACCATATGTATACAATTTATTAGATTGAATCATTATAGTATTACTAACTTTATCCCACTGAATATTAAAAGCGTTTGGATCTCCCAAATCATAAGCAGCAATCGGCCATGGAGCACCAGTTGAGTCTAAAAAAACTAAAGATGAAACAAATCCTTGCGACAATCTAATAACTGGAGGAGTTGAGCCTGGAGATAAATTTACAAACTGCGAAGTAGCAGTTGGCTTAGGAGGAGTCCCAGGAGATTGGGTTTTTGCAAGTTCATTTTTTTCATATTTATCTCTAAGCTTTACAATTTTTTCTGGTCCCAAAGGGAATAAATGCCGCTCAGCATTATGAAAAGCTATGTCATCAATTGTATCTTCCTCTTGTCTAGCAGACATCTCTTCACTTTCTGATGATAATAGTTGTTTTTTTGTCGACTGCTCAGTTAATCTCTTTCTACGTTCAAGCGCTGATTCTCTTGTTGGTTTATTACCATCCTTTTTTGCAGTTGATGACCTTTCAGATCCTTCATCTTTACCTACAGATTTAGATGATAAGTTTTTTTGTAACATACGTAATTGCTCAAGTGCTTGTTTAGCTGAATCTTGATCTGTAGCGGCAGAAACATTAAATGCCATTATTTGCAATATAAAAAATAATATAATAAACATTATACCTTTTCGAAAAAGGTCCGTGGATAAAAAATATGAGGACATTCTTAGCACTAAATCTAAGTGTAAATTAACAAATGAAGATTTAGACAATAAATTTATACCGCATTTTTTATATGAAGTAGAATTTCCAATAATATCTATTAATTTATTATAATAAAATATCATAGTTTCTGAACTCCAGAGCCAGCTGGCGCAGAAATAAATTGCGCAATTCCTATACCCCGAGGAGAATTTAACGTATCTACTCTAGTTACTAACATAGTAACATTTAGGTTCTGTTGAGAAAATTCACTAGCACTTTGGTACGTTACTAATATAGGCATTTGTATTCGCCATGAGTAACGACCATTTAAAATACCTTTTTGTAAAATTACTGGCGCACTGGTTGCAACCGCAGAAACTACTAATTTTTTCGCTTTGACAGCATCTAAATTATTAGAGCTACCAAGCGCATTAATAAATTGTTCCCAACCTTCAGCAGTAAAAAATCCAGATGCAGCTACTAATTCTGTACGATAATTTACAAAATTATAAGTAAAAGCCGCGATGGCCGCTTGATTTGACCACTGCAAAATAGCTGAATCAGCTTGATTTGGCATGCTTAATGAAACAAGTGGTGTAATCCGTCCATTTATGCTGGTTGCAAAATATTTCGGCGCAGGAGGATGTGTTAAAAGATAAGAAAGTGTCGCGCATAAGATTATATTGGCTAGCATAGAGACTAACAACACAAACGTTATCTTCCTTTGACCGTCGCGATAGAAGCTATTTCTCATTGCAACTTTTGCTAACGCATCTTCAGCCATAATTTCCTCTCAATTAGGTATTGTTCTATTATTACTTTCATATTTTCTATCGTCAGGGAGCAGCGGCGTGGAACTGTAATTAGGAGAATCCATCGCGAATAACTTTATAGGAGGAATCTCCCCATATGTTGCATAAAAATCTGGTGTTGGCATAGAAAAAAATACATATGCCACGCAAATCCCAAGTATTACATTTAAAATAACCGAACCAAGTAAAACGCTACCAAGCTTACGATATGTTCTTACATAAAATTTCTTTGAACTTTTGATACTTTTCCAAGTAAGCTTACTCATACAATTGCTCTTCTAAATATTATTTCTATTCTAGAATTAGGAGAAACATCCGAACATTTAGCATGAGCAACTATAGGTTTATCATTTCCCATACCTCGTGTAAAGAGCAATCTGGTTCTAACATTTTGTGACCATAAATAATTCGCTACTTTACGTGCCCTAGCGTTAGTTAGTGCTTTAGTTCGTTTCTCCGATAAATAACAATCATTATAAGCGTTTACATATAAAGAAACTTTTCTAAATTTACATAGATACTCAGCAACCTCATTTAACAAAGCATATGAATTCCATTTAATCCGCGGTGACTGATCATGAAAAATTAAATGCGAAGGAATACTAACTAAATACATCTGACCGATAATAATAATTTTAACCCCATTTGCAGCTAATTTTTCTTCCATCTTTACAATCTGAGCATCTGAAGAACCAGCAACATGCTTTGGTAATTTATCTTGATCTATAACCAAAGGCTTTGAAGAATGGCAACCACTAAGTAATAAAATTATGAATAATATAAAATTAACTCTCAAGATCAAACCCCACCTAAATGGCACTTTGGCAATTTCAAAAGATATTAGTTAAATCAAAACATACTGTGAGTAAGGTTACAAGTAATTTTTATTAAAAATATAAGAACCTGTCTTCAAAGACTACTATGATAACTATGAAGACAGGTCTATGTTTAAGTGGCTTTCTTGCGTTCTCGTTTAATTTTTTCACATATTAAGTACACTGTTTCTGTTATTTGTTGCGCTGTTACATGCTCTCTCTCTTCCGGAGGGTAGCTAGTTGCCGATTGAAAGTCTTTTATTACTTCATTAGCAATGCCAGCAGCTAGACTTGCTTTTTCCCCAGATAAACGCTCGATAGAAATCATACTATCACGAGTTTCATTTATTGCTAATAACGGCTCAGAAAAAGCTTCCACATCTTTAACTAAAATAGGTGGTGCTTTCTTTGGTTGACGCAAGCTTGCAAATATAGTGATTTGGCCTTGTACATCTTCCTCAACTAAATCTTCAACTGGCTCCGGCTCATTATAATTATGAAAAGCGAGTAGTACAGAAACTCCTCGTTCAATTGGATCTACTATTTCTGATTCTTTCAATGACTTTACAACAATAGAGATAGTTTCACTTTCAAGATTTTTTAGTTCTTTTGTCTCTGAAGCAGAAATTACTTCTTGGAAATTTTTTAATTGTTCTTGTAATTTTGCAATATACTCATCTGCTGGCGGTTCTACTTTTAAAAACTGATTTACTTTTAATTTTTTAACTGGTTTTGGCGCAGCATAGAACATATTTGCTCTGACAATTTGCGAACGGAAAAATATATGGGCTTCACCTTCAGTTTGATCTTTAAGATCTAGAAGATCAACGCGCGCACGTTTTTCAAATGAGGAACTCTTGGTATCCATATAGGTATTGGTCATATTATTTTCTTTTGTTTGGAATGAGTCCACCTTCGTAACATACGCCTCACCTGCAGTTTTGGTAAAAAAGTCCCAAGTTTCAGCTGGATCTTCTAGCTTCATACATATTTTAATATTAGTATTCGCACCAATTGATGCCGCTTCTTCTTTAGATGCTTTTTGAAAAGCAGGTAAATCTTGGCCTGCAAAAATAGCTGAGAAACCAAGAGAACGTGCCTGAGCTGGAACGACCGCAAACCCTTTCACAGCATAATAACCATATTCATCTAGAATACATAAATATGGAGTTGGGGCATTTGTTGGTTTACGCTCAATAACATCGCGATAGTCACCTTCAACTTCTTCTCCCAAACCAGCAGCCATCATTGCTTTCAATGATGAAACTATAATTTTTCCTAAATTTGACAATTCATCCGGAGATTTTTCTAATGCTGGTAATAAAACCACCAAAATTCTTCTATTGAGCACTACATCTTTAAAATCAACTTCGGCTAAATTTGTTCGCAATATATGTCCATAGGTATCAGCTAAAGATGAAAAGCTTCTAACTAACTGCATAGTAATAAACCCATGTTGCTCAAGAACCTGAGAAACTTGTTTACCTTTTTTCTCTCTATTATAACCAGGCAAAGTATTTAGATAGTTTCTAAGTGGATCTGTTACTAATTTGGGAACATGATCTATATTTATTGACTCTTGGTCATCTCTTGGAAAAACTTTATCAATAACAATTGACTCAAGACGCCCCAAGTCAAAATAATTTCGAATAGAATTGGCATCTAATAGTATAGAACCTTCATCTCGCATATAAACTAATAAACGCATCAATGCTTCAACGAAAGCAATAGCTCTACCTTTCCACATATCACCATCTGGACTTGCTGAAGATTCACCCATCAAACTTACTATTAATTGGGTTAACATACTTGAAGAACCTTGGCAAAATGGATTTAAAGTATTTGATAAACGTTTTGACTGAGGGCCAACGATATCTCTAGCACCGGTCATAAAATTAATTAGCAATAAATCATCTTCACGTCCCATACTACGAACCATTGAAAATATTTTGGCGTATAAGGAGTTATCTCCCTTACCATCCACATAAATAAATCCACTGCCTTGTATTAATGCATTATATGAGATAGAAACTAATGTTTCTGTTTTACCACTACCTGTTGATCCAAATATCAACACATGGGTACGCATATCTTCATTTGCAAACCAAAGCTCTTTATTTGATTTTTTTTCATTGCCAAAAAAAGCTATGCCTCTTGACATAAAAGGCTTCTTAATACCAGGCTTCAAATCATTGTAATCTAAAGTTTTAGCTACTTTAGGCATGCGAAAAGGCAAATAATGTTTACGAGAAACAGTAAACCAGAAAAGTCCTAAACAAATAAAAAATATAAAAATAGATGCAGATGGAACGTAAAAAACACCTGCCCCAAGTGCCACATAAATAATAATTAAGTGATTAGGATCAGATAAAAAATCATATAATCTTTGACCAATAGAGCGAGTATCTCTAAGAAGGCGTGTAGGATCTATTTCATTTCTTGAATCTACACCTCTCATGCTTCTAATCCTTGTAGTTCTTTAGGTGTAAGCTTAACTTCCTTAACTGCTATTTCTAAAGCTTTAATCGCTTCATCAATCATAGGGGCACGACAACTTCTTCCCATTTCTTGCTCAGCACGCCAATGCGCAAATGGGCCACCAACTTCAGCAAAAGGGGTTTGTCTACCTACACAATTTAACATATACCAAAGTTTTCTATCTACAACTTTTAACCATAAAAATTCTGAGCTAGGCACAACGCCATCATCTCTTGCAGCAACTAATAGTGAAGATAATACTGTAAGCAAATACGCATGTCTTGCGCAAACCTCTTGTACTATTTCGGTGTTTATATATTTATTTATCACAGAAATAGCCGTAGGTGCTTTAATACTACCAGATTGAAAAGTTTTATCTAAAGAGAACAGTATCTCTTGAGCTGCGTCTTTATCACGATTTATTCGAGCCATAAAAACTGCCGCTAACGCTTGAACATGATGAGGAACTTTATCAAATCCAGTAAATTCTGGTCCAAGTTGTAAAGTAAAAATTCGCTTTGCATCCCCACGACGAATAGATGCCGTCATTTCCTGACCAGGTACATAGCTAGATTTATCTAATAACATATCGTTTTTCTTTAAAAGTTTATACTTTCTAGCAAATTCCATAGGTGTAAGAGCCATTGCCCATGGGCCCTCATTTATGTCGATGCTTACTAAATCTTCAGGAACGACAGGAGATATAGAAGGCCAGTTATCTTGCTCTTGTTTGCGTAATGATTGCATTGTATGAACATGTCTTTATTTGGCAGTTA
>JAUIBC010000122.1 GCA_030427555.1 Gammaproteobacteria bacterium
AATGGTAAATTGTCATGTTCCATTTTCTCATGCCATCAGTCATTAGTATTTAATTAATATATTAAATTTTCCGTTTTTTATCCATCTTATCTATTTTATATTACAATGTTTTATAAATAATAAAAATGTTCTTTTGTTATACTATAATTATAATACACAATTAGAATTTATATAGTACAACTTATGAGTATTAATAAATATCCTGCTGGCAATAACAATAATCTTAATAGTTTTATAAGTTTTTATGAAATATTACCGATTAGTAGCATAATATATCATTATTATTTGAAGACAATTTTATTCGCTAATAAACAAGCAGAGATCATGTTTGGTGCAAATAATGAGGAATTTGTTGGAAAACATATCAGTGATCTTTTTCCAGAGTATTTTAAGAAAAAATATCATAAATATTTTAATATTAAAAAATTTAAAAATTATCCGGTGGTAATAGATGAGCCTGATAATATTTTTTGTGTTCGTAATGATGGTACAGAATTTCCAGTTAGGATTATATTAACAGTTATTAATATAGATGATGAGATATTTGTTATTTTATTAATAATGGATATAACTAAATATGTACAAATAATAAAAGATGGCAAATTATTTAGAGCTTTACTTGATAATAGTAATGATGCTATTGAAATTTTAGATTATAAAACAGGTCGTTTTCTAGACGGTAATAAAGCAGCATGGGAAATGCTTGGTTATTCACGTGATGAGTTTTTGAAGCTTAGTGTCTTTGATACCGATCCTCTTTTAAATCTTAAAAATTTCCAAAATTATTGTAAGATTATAAAGCATAAAAATTTTGTATTTAAAGCTAAGCATAAGCGTAAAGATGGTTCTATGTTTCCTGTAGAAATTAATCTTAATTATTTAAAACTTAAGAAAGAGTATATGATTGCAGGCGTTCGTGATATTACTAATCTTACTGGAGTCGAACATAAGATTGAGTATCAAGTTTTATATGATGATTTAACTGGATTACCAAATAGATCGATGCTTTATTTAAATCTTGATGAAATAATTAGTTTAAATAATAAAAAAAATAATCCATTTGCTCTACTACAAATAGATATTAATCGTTTCAATGAAATCAATAGCACAATTGGATATGATTATGCTGATGTTTTATTAAAAAAAATTGCAAAAAAAATAAATAATATTGTAGCAAATAATGGAACAGTATTTAGAACTGGTGGGAATGAATTTTTTTTATTGCTTAATTCTTTTGTAAGAGCACAAGCAATTAATTTGATGGAAAAAATTCTTCTAGAGTTAGAGGATCCTTTTATAATTGAGGATATACCAATTAATGTAGAAGTTAGCACAGGGATTACTCTTTATCCGGAACATGGTACTAATAAAGAGGCGCTAATAAAAAATTCATCAATAGCATTAAGTGTTTCTAAAAATAATGGACCATATGTTATTTTTTCCTCTGAACAGGATAAATATAACCCTTATAACCTTTCATTAATAGGAGAGTTGCGCCAAGCGATAAAAAATAATGAATTATTATTACATTATCAACCGCAGATAAATATTAAAACAGGAGAAGTTATTGGGTTAGAGGCTTTAATCCGTTGGGATAATCCAAATCAAGGATTAATAATGCCTGATCAATTCATTCCTTTGATTGAACAAACGGCATTAATTACTCCATTAACTCTTTGGGTATTTGAAGTTGCAATACAAGAAATCAGTATTTTACATCAAAAAGGATTTTTTATACCTATTGCCGTTAACTTAACTGTTAAAAATTTTATAGATAAAAAATTCCCTAATAAACTTGAATGTATATTTAAGAGATTCGGTCATATTGTTAAAAGTTTAGAGGTTGAAATAACGGAAAGCGCTATAATATCAGATCCGGGTTATGCGATTAATGTGCTTAATAAATTTCGTAAGTTTGGTATTAAATTTATTATAGATGATTTCGGTACTGGATACTCCTCACTAAGTCATTTGCAAAGATTACCAATAGATAAACTTAAAATTGATAAATCATTTGTAAAAAATATGCTTGATAATGAAAAGGATTCTTTAATTGTAGATTCTACTATATCTCTTTCTCATAACTTAAAATTACCAGTAGTTGCTGAAGGAGTGGAAACTCTTGAAATTCTAAATAAATTATCAGAATTTAACTGTGATATTGCTCAAGGTTATGTCATTGCTTATCCTATGCCGGCTTCACAATTATATGTATGGCTCCAAGACCGAAAAAATAAATATGGTAAGTTTTAAGCGGCATATAAATATTTTAATATTATTAAACAGAATTCGCGTCTTATATATTGCCCCATTAATTTTAACTAGTTATAGTGATATCTGAAATAAACATTCTTATTTTTGGTAAGTTATTATGCTTACAAAATTACATATTTGGATAACTATTATCTTATTTTTTATAAGTAATTGGGTGTATTGTCAAAATAATCCTCCTAATAAGATATACAGTGAATTTGAGCAAATAAAACTATTAAGAAATAATGGCGAATTGGATAAGGCAATTTCTTTAGGTGAAATATATCTTGTTAAACATCCTAAAGATGCTGACGTATTATTGTTAATGGGATTAATGTCTTATCAAAAAAAAGAGTTTACTAAGTCCTATTTTTATTTGAGTAAGGCTTTAAATTTGGCTCCAAATTATTTGGATGTAAAATTAGCTCTAATACGCTTGTATATTGCTGGAAGTGAGTTTTCTGAAGCACAAAAGTTAATATCTACCTTACAAAAAAAAGATTTACAAGATTCTAGAGTTGTTAAAGTTTTATCAATATTTCATAAATCTCAAATATACGATAAAATTTATAAAGTAAAAAAGTCTTCTTTACCTAGTATTAAAATGCCATCACAATTCGTTTCATCACCTTCAAAAAAGGTGCAAGAGTTACGTTTGTCTGGGAATAATGATCAAGCACTTGATATTAGTTTATCATATTTACAACAACATCCTAATTCTAAAGATGTTGATATCTTATTAATGGTAGGTTTAATTTATTATCAAAAAAAGGATTATGACTTATCTTATTATTATTTAAATCGGGCATTAAAACTGTCTCCTAATTATTTGGATGTAAAATTAGCATTAATTAACATTGCAATAGTTAAAAATAATTTTAAAAAAGCTAAAGAGTTAATTTCTAGTTTACATTCCAAGGAATTACAAGAATTACGAGTTGTTAAAATACTTACTAAGCTAAAAAATACCGAAGAACACGCTTTTTTAATAAAAAATCCATCTTATCTCATATCTGTAGCGCAAAGTCTTAAGAAAACTCCTTTCCCGTTAAAAGATATACAAAAATTACGTATGCAAGGAAAAATTGATAGAGCTCTTGAAATTGGACTTACCCATTTAAGAAAATATCCTAATAATCCAGATGCTCTATTTATGGTTGGTTTAATTTATTATCAAAAAAATGATTTTTCTTTAGCTAATTATTATTTAAATAAAGCGCTAAAAATTACTCCAGATTATTTGGATGTAAAGTTAACTTTGATTAGAGTTGCAATTGCTGAAAAGAGATTTAATTTTGCCGCACGTTTACTTACTGATGTGAAAGCGCGTTTTCCCAAAGATGAGCGAGTAAAGGAAATACAAATATCATTAAATAAAGCTATTTATCAAAATAAAATAGCTATTCTAAATAATTATTATAAAAATAAACAATTTTTAAAAGCTAAAAAATTAGCTTTGCAAATATTAGCGCAGAATGCCAATGATGAAGATATAAGGATTAGGCTTGCTAATATTTATTTAGCGTTAAAAAACTATCAAGAAGCACGCCGCGAATTAGAATATCTTTTAGCAAAAAATATATACAATAAAAGAGCTTGGCTTGCTTTGATTAACCTTGAGTTAACAATGAAACACGATAGGCGGGCTATGTTTGTTCTAGATAGAGCCTTATATCTTTTTCCGAATGATCCTGATTTCTTGATAAAGCAAGCAGAGCTTTATGAAATGCAACATAAGTACCCAATGGCGGCCCATACTTATAAGAGAGCTTTAACTTTTGATGTTAATAAAAAAACAGCATGGAATCAATTAAATCAACTTCGTCAACTAAATCCACATTATCTATATGGCTTAAATGAAGCAGGGGTTATTTCTGAATATGATTCTATTTCAGATTTAAAGAATAATTGGGAATATTCAAATTTTTATTATACACGCAATAATAAATATGGGAGTTTATATTTAGGAATCAATAATGCAGATCGGTTTGGTATTAATGGAAATCAGGCATATATCAGTTTAACTCCAGTAATTAATAAAGATTTTTATATGCAATTCTCAACAGGGTATGCTAATCAGCCAGTCTTATTTCCTACATATTATTTTGGGGGAGAGGGATTTTTTGCCGGATTACCTGCAGAGTTATCCGCTGGTTATTCTTTTTCTTATATTATTCCTAATATTTCTTTTTCATTATACACACTATCCATTAGTAAAGAGATAGGTGATTATTGGATTAGTTTTAGACCTAATTTTTATAGGCCACTATTTGGTAAAACATCATTATTATATACATTGTCACTTGTGCAATATTATAATTCTAAAGATTTTTATTCTCGTGTAACATTAGGAAGTGGTACCGCACCAAATTTAGCTGATCTTCTTACGGTTAATTTTTTGGTTATTAAAAATAATTTTATTACCTATTTTATTCA
>JAUIBC010000123.1 GCA_030427555.1 Gammaproteobacteria bacterium
TACAGTGTTAATGACAAAGCAACATTTTCAGGTGGAATATCGGTGGCTGCCGCTTTAGTCGTTAGAACGCCAGTAACTAGCCAAGGTTGTCTTCCTATCTCTCTAACATACCAACCTGCCAACGTGGCAATCCAACCAGAAAATGTCATGATATATAATGCTCTTGCAAAGTAATTTGGAATATGATCTCGTTTTTTTCTAAATAAGTATAAACCAAACCATGCAGTAAATAACATTAAGAAGCCGATTCCTACCATTATTCTAAAACTCCAAAAAACTTTAGAAACAGGTGGATATTCCCCAGAAAAATCATTTAACCCTTTAACTTTTCCATCAAACTTATGAGTTAAAATTAAACTTGCGCCATGCGGTATTTCTAAAGCATAATCATTTTGTTTTTTAGTTTCATTAGGTAAAGCAAATAGTACTAATGGAGCTTTATTTGTGGTTTCCCAAAGCCCTTCGATAGCCGCTATTTTTTGTGGCTGATGTTTTAACGTATTCAATCCATGCAAATCACCCACATAAATTTGAATAGGAACAAGTAATGCGGCTAAGTAAACTGCAACTCGCATAGATACAATAACATCAGCACGCCTATCTTGCTTTAACCATCTATAAGCAGAGACACCAGCAATTAAAAATGATGCTGTTATTCCTGAAGCTAATAGCATGTGAATAAAGCGATAAGGGAAAGAAGGATTAAAAATGACTGCAACCCAATCATCAACATGGGCCCTACCATTTACCATTGAAAATCCGTCTGGAGTTTGCATCCAGCTATTTAATGCTAAAATCCAAAATGCTGATAAGCTTGTTCCAATAGCTACAGTAACTGTTGCTATTGTGTGTACGCGATTAGAAACTCGACTATAACCGAATAGCATAATTCCTAAAAATGTAGCTTCCAAGAAAAATGCAGTTAAAACCTCATATGCTAAAAGCGGTCCAGCAACATCACCAAAAGTACCCATAAATCCAAATTGAAACGACATAACAACGCCAGTTACAATTCCTATTGCAAAACCAAGAGCAAAAATTTTAGTCCAAAACTGATAAGCATCCATCCAGCATTGCTCTTGAGTTTTATTAAATCTAAGTTTAAAAAATAATAAAATCCATGCCATGGCAATATTAATAACCGGAAACAAAATATGACAGGTAACATTACAAGCAAATTGTGCGCGAGCTAATACTAATGGGTCAAATGTCATAATATCCTCTACCCTAATGTCTATAAGCCATAATTTGGCACAATTTAAGGACAAAAGTCAAGTTTTAAAGCGTTAAAATTATTGCTCTCTTGTTGCTAAAAACTTAACTTCTGGATTTTTTTCTATTGCCATATTCAAATTTACTTGAGTAGGAGCTAAGTATATCAAAGAATCACTCCCATCCAATGCCAAATTATTAAAAGACTTTTTCTTAAATTCAGCTAATATCTTATGATCATCAGCATATACCCAACGTGCACAGGCAATATTTACCGCTTCATAAGCACACTCAACTTTATACTCATCTTTAAGACGATGAGCAACAACATCAAATTGTAGTACCCCAACAGCACCTAAAATTAAATCATTGCTATTTAGTGGTTTAAAAATCTGTGTTGCGCCCTCTTCTGATAATTCTGTTAAACCTTTAAGAAGCGCTTTACTTTTTAATGGATCTTTGAGTCTTACTAAGCGATATAACTCAGGAGCAAAATTTGGGATCCCTTTAAATTGTAAATTTTCACCTTGAGTAAATGTATCGCCGATTCTAATGGTTCCATGATTATGTAGCCCGATTATATCTCCTGGTAATGCAACTTCAGCATTACTGCGATCTCCGGCCATAAAAGTAAGGGCATTGGCAACTTGAATATCTTTGCCTATACGTAAATGTCTAAGCTTCATCCCTTTGATAAATTTGCCTGAACAGATTCGCATAAAAGCAATCCGATCGCGATGTTTAGGATCCATATTGGCTTGAATTTTAAAAACAAATCCAGAAAAATCATTTTCATCTGGCGAAACCACCCTTGATACGGACTCTCTTGGCGAAGGTTTTGGAGCAAAACGTACAAATTCATCAAGTAATATTTTTATACCAAAATTATTAATAGCCGAACCAAAATAAACAGGTGTGAGTTTACCACGCAAATACTCATCTAAAGAAAACTCATGTGATGCTCCTTTTACCAAGTCAATATCATCACGTAGTTCTTGTGCGAGATCTCCCAAAATATCGTCAAGCTTTGGATTATTAAGACCTACAATTTCCTCTGCCACTTGTTTATGCGCATTATTTCCAGTAGCAAATAAATATATTTTATCTTCATATAAATGATAAATACCACGAAATCTTTTTCCCATACCAATAGGCCATGTAATAGGCGCGCATTGTATTTTAAGAACGTTTTCCACTTCATCTAACAAATCTATTGGTGAACGCCCTTCTCTATCTAATTTATTTATAAAAGTCATGATAGGTGTATCACGTAGTCTACACACTTCCATAAGTTTTACCGTACGCTCTTCAACTCCTTTTGCAACATCTATTACCATTAATGCTGAATCAACTGCGGTTAAAGTTCGATAAGTGTCTTCCGAGAAATCTTCATGTCCAGGAGTATCCAACAAATTTACAATGTGATCGTTATGAATGAATTGCATAACTGATGTAGTAACTGAAATTCCTCGTTCTTTTTCCATTTGCATCCAGTCAGATTTAGCATGTCGATCTGCTTTACGTCCTTTAACACTACCAGCTAATTGAATAGCTCCTCCGAATAATAATAATTTCTCTGTTACTGTGGTTTTACCAGCATCTGGATGAGAAATGATCGCAAAAGTTCTTCTTTTACGATAGTCTTCGTAAATATTATGCATCTTGTACCTATGAAACGTTAAAATATTTTGTTATTTATTAAATCCTGTTATAATGGGACTAGATAATTATTTTTACAGTATGACATGCAAAAAGAAACAAAACAGTTAAACATTATAATACGAGCCTTAGAAGACATACAAGCCAAAGATATTGTAACCATTAATGTAACCGATCAAACGTCTGTTACAGATTATATGATAATCTGCAATGGTCGAGCATCTAGACATGTTAAAGCTATTGCTGATTTTGTTATACCTATTGCAAAGTCTCATGGTATACCTGTGTTACATACATCAGGGATGAGTAGTGGCGATTGGGTGTTAATTGATTTAGGAGACTATATTATCCATATAATGCTTCCAGAGTGCCGTTCATTCTATAATTTAGAGGATTTATGGCAAAGCAACAGCATGCAAACCAATGAAGCCGTTAATCAGTAAATTTACAACTGCTAATCAAGATAAACATTTAATCAATAATTTTCGTTTATCGATTATGGCCGCTTTAGTCATTATGTTATCTTGTCTATTAATTTTACGTATGGCGTATTTACAATTTTCTCAATTTAAACGTTATGCTACTCTTTCTTTAAAAAACCAAATGAGTATAATCCCTATTTCGCCATCAAGAGGATTAATTTATGATCGAAATGGTATTGTACTTGCTGAAAACATACCTATTTATGTAATAGAGATAACACCTGAAAGAGTTAAAAACCTAGATAGTACTTTAAAAAAAATCCAAGAAATATTACCATCCATAACTAATGAAGATATAGAAAAATTTTATATTAATAAAAAGCAAAATCATGCTTACGATCCAATTACATTAAAGTTAAAATTAACTCTTGAAGAAGTATCAAGATTTGTAACTGAACAATATAGATTTCCTGGTGTAAATGTTAAGGCAATATCTACTCGTCACTACCC
This sequence comes from Gammaproteobacteria bacterium, assembly GCA_030427555.1. Taxonomy (GTDB): domain Bacteria; phylum Pseudomonadota; class Gammaproteobacteria; order Legionellales; family Legionellaceae; genus 2-12-FULL-35-11. Next base: position 3,804 of record JAUIBC010000123.1, read on the forward strand.
TTTGAAAGATACCACAGCTCATTTATTAGGCTACGTAGGTCGCATAAATACAGATGAGTTAAAACAAGTAGACATGCAAAATTATAGAGCCACAAATTTTATTGGAAAATCCGGTATAGAAAAATTTTATGAAAAAAAACTACACGGCACTATTGGTTATCAACAAGTAGAAACCAACGTTTATGGTCGCAATGTTAGAACACTAAAAAAACAACCCCCGATCCCAGGCGCAAAAATATATTTAACTGTAGATTCACGTTTACAGAAAGAAGCATATGAGGCTCTGAAAGGACTTAGAGGGGCTACGGTTTTAATTAATGTTAATAATGGTGAGGTTTTATCAATGACTAGCTCACCAAGTTATGACCCGAATTTATTTGTAAATGGAATTAGTAGTGCGGATTATAAATTACTATCTAACGAAATAGATAGACCTTTGTATAACCGTGCTGTACGTGGCTTATACCCGCCTGCTTCTACTGTTAAACCATTTATTGCATTAGCTGGCTTAGAAAAAAAAATTATAACTCCTAATACATATATGTATGATCCAGGTTGGTATAAACTACCAAATTTCACAAGATCTTACCGTTGTTGGCGCCATTCTGGGCATGGAATCATTAGTGTTAAAAGAGCTTTAGCAGTATCATGCGATACTTTTTTTTATCAGTTAGGTAATAAAATGGGGATCTCAGTCATGGAAGATATGCTAAGCCAATTTGGCTTTGGGCAATTGTCTCACATTGACTTGTATGAAGAGTCACAAGGCTTAATACCTAATCCATATTGGAAAAAACAAAGAAAAGCTACACCATGGTATCCGGGTGATACTCTAATAACCGCCATTGGTCAAGGTTTTATGTTAGCGACCCCATTACAACT
>JAUIBC010000016.1 GCA_030427555.1 Gammaproteobacteria bacterium
ATAAGTAAGCTCTTGACCCTCAAATATCAATGCAATATCATCCTTGCTTCTTTTCGCTTGCTCAATAAATAATTCATGTAATGTCTTATCTAAAGGATAAGCTCGCTCCGTTTTATTCCAGTCATATACAACTGTTTTGTACTCCTCTTGACTTAATAGGCAAATACTAGAAATTTTTTGATGCGGACTATTTAAACATTTATGTAACAGTTGTTTATACTGATTTTGAATTTTAATTATTTGTTCTTCATCAAAACAATCAGCGCGATATATTATTCTAGATGGATAATCATCTGTAGTATTTTCATATTGAAATAAACATTTTGCCGAGCCTATATCTAGGCTAAAATCATGATTAACCTGACTAATACAACCATCAAAATTGAACATATAGTTTTTATCTTGCAATACAGTAAGCGCAAAACTGAAATCTAATGATTTATTTGGTATAGACTTTGATAACTCATAAAAAGGTAAATACTGCCCCTCTCCTTCCGTGACCAACTTAATTTTTTCAATAGATTGTATATGTTTATTTAGTAAGCTTATCCAACTATCATTTTCATCAAATTCGGTTTTAAAAATTAACGTATTTACCTGTCCGCCATAAAAAAAATCGATTGCTTTTTTTATAGCTATAGGATAGGTAACATAAGATTTATTTTCATTACAGTATTTTGCAATTAAAACTCCCCAAACTAATATTGCAACTTGAAAACGACTAAATTTTTGTAACTCATTATTAAGTTTGAAATCAGATTTATTAATCATAAATCTTGATTCATATATTTCTGATTTTCTTGTAGCATCTACGATATCTGTAAATGGGAAATTATTCGTTAGAGTACCACTTTGAATATAGTCAAGCCATGCTTGAACTGCCCCGGTACGTTTAAGCCTATCAACTCTTAATAACATAGACTTATTTGCATAACTAACTTTTATTTTCTGCTGCTGAATAGAAATACTTTTATGGTTTGGATTATTATAGTATTCTGAAATAAGCTTTGAAAACTCGGCTAAAGATAATCCGTCTATAAGCACATGATGTAACACTACGATAAATCTATATTTATTTTTTGCTAGCCTAAATAAACCAAACCTATATAATGGCCCTTGATCAAGATAAAAAGGTTTACGAATAAAATCAGAATATCTATTTTCAGAGCCTTCCTCGCAAGATAAAAGAAATATTTTGCTATTTTTAACCCATACTAGTTCTTCATTTTTTTCGGTAAGATGAGAATTCAATAAAACATAATCTTCAACAAATTTTTTTAAACCATCCCTAAGTTTCTTCTCACTCAATGGGCCTAAAATACATTGATCAAGTACAACATTATAATCAAGCCTCTCTGGATCTAATTTATACTCAAACCAAAATAATTTCGTATAAGGAGAGGCTTTTAACATGATAAAATCCTTCTTATTTTTTTAATAACCGACACTACATACGTAATTTGGATTCATGTTTAATATTTAAAAGCAAGTTTTTCTACAGATTTTTTATTGCTATTAATTATTTCTTGCAAAGTGTTTATACTAATTACTTGTTTATATGTCTCTTTAGCCAAAGAGTTATTAGGATGTTTTACTAATATTTTAGATAATAATGCTTTGGTAAATCTTTCATTTCCAACATTCCATGCATTTAATGCCTCTATATATTGTAATTCTGGAGACTCTTGAGCAACAATATTTACCATAGTCATTGAAGGCATTGGTTGGATAAAACTTAGCTTGTTATCATTTTTAGCTTTCACCCAATTTAGCATCGTACCAGCTTCTTCATTGCCACTAGAAAGAGATTTTTCTAACCAACTTACTCCTTGTTTGTGCGAACAGTTTTCTGGCACACCTTTAAAACATAAGACGGCTAATTGATATTGTGCATATGCATTGTCATGCTTAGATAAATTATTATATATTTCGGCGGATTTTTCTAAATCTTTTTCGACACCGATTCCATATTGAAATAAACGGGCTAGAGCCAAACTTGCTTTGGCATCGCCAAGTTTAGCGGATTTTTGATAGTATTCTCGAGCTTTTTCATAATTTAATTTTGGAAAAGAGCCTGTCTCATATAATAACCCAAGATTATACATGGCATTCCTATCACCCAACTCAGCCGCTTTGCTATACCACTTAAAAGCTTCACGAAAATCTAATTTGGTACCTTTGCCATTTAAATATAATCCGGCAAGTTGTACCATAGATTCTCTATGGCCAGCTTTAGCTGCTTTCAAATAAAGATTCTGTGCTTTATTAAAATCTACGGAGCATCCCTGGCCACGCTCATAAATTAAACCTAAGTTAAATGATCCAATTATTTCTTTGTGCTCATCGGCAAATTTATAATTTGCCATTGCTTGCTGATAATTATCATTAACTGTGTCATATAAAAAGCCAAGTGCGATAGCCGCTCTAGGATAACTCTCTATAGCGTTTTTATACCATTTTTTTGCGAGTTTTATATTTGGGGCTTTATCAATTTTGCCTAACTGGTATAAACGTGCAAGTAAAAATTGGGCTTGGGCTTGTTTTTGTAAAGCAGCTTTTTTATACCAAGATTTAGCAGCTGCATAATCTACTTTACCGCCAATACCTTTTTCATATAAAAATCCTAACTTTAACTGTGCGTTTTTATCGCCTTGCTCAGCAAATTGTTCATAAATTTTTCGTGCATCTTGTAATTGTTTAGCATCTTTAGATTTACTTAAATAGTAGTCTGCAAGCAATAACCCAGCGGTACTATTTCCTTGCTCTAATGCTGTAGACAAATAATGTAAAAACTCCAAATCATGTGTTTTATTTAAAACACCTAAATTCAAATTTGCGTAAGAAAAATTACTAGCAATGGCTTTTTCTAGTAGTTCGTGAGCCTTTTCAGGATCTTTTTTCAAGCCTTGCCCTAGGGCTGAATAAGTACCAAGGATAAACGCACTTACAGCATTATCTCCTGCTTGCTGATACCAGCGAATAGCAGAATCTCGATTTTTTTCAACTATTATGCCGCGATCATACATTAATGCCAATAACAAAGCCGCGTCTTTATTGCCTTTTTCACTTTCTTTATTAGCAGTATCATATGCAAGCTTTAATTTTTTCTCGTTACTTTCCATCGCATTATAAAATGCCAATGGCAAGCTTGCTCTTTTATCGTTATTAGCTAAAGCTTTTGCATATAAATCTTTAATTAAACGATTTCGTTTGAGTTTACCTGCCTCGCTTAGATCTACAGGTTTTTCACGTACCATTATTTCAGCCAATCTATATTGAGCTGGTCCATAATTATTAGCCGCTGCAATCCTATACATTGCTAAGGATTGTTCTTTATCTGCTTTAATTATTTCTTTACCTTCATTATCTTGATAACCATTTTCATAAATACGCGCTAATACATATTGCGCATAGTCATTTCCTTTGAAAGCCGCATCAGTTAACCATTGAAGTGCTAATTTATAATCTTGATTTACTTCGTTACCAGTTAAATAAATTATTCCTAAATTATATTCTGCAGGCAAACTACCTTGTTGCGCTGCTAATTTATAATATTTTATGGCTTGTGGGATATCCTTTTCGACACCTATCGCATACTGATACATTTGCCCTAAATCAAATTGTGCAACAGCATCACCAATAGCAGCCCGTGATTCTAATTTTGCAAATTCTTTTTTATAGTCAATTTCTCCATCGGCAGACATAACAATTTGTAACAAATAATCAAATCCCAAACTTGCGCGCTGTTGCTCACGTAAAATTTTATTATTTTCTGTTATATTTTTTGCTGTAGGAATTAAATAAGTTGGTGGTTGCCATTTACTATTTTCTAAATCTTTACCAGCTAATAAAATATTGTAGTATTCGGCAATAGAAATTTGGTTAGGAGATACCAATTCAAAATTAGGTTTATATATCTCATCCTTACTAATATTTCTAAATTGTGGTGGCTGATTATAATTATTTTCTGCTAAATCATGAGTATTATGCCATGTTTTCAAAATACCACGTAAATTATATCCAGTTTCAGAAAATTTATTTGCTTTGCGATTTGTTAACCAAAGCACTGCTTCAATTTGTGCCTTGTCTTTCGCAGACTTATTAATCAGTTTTGCTTTTTTCTTCCAACTTTCTACTAAAGTAGCATCTGCATCAGTACCTATACCTTTTGCATACATATCAGCAAGAGCAAGACAAGCTTTTTTGGAACCAAGTTGCGCTGCTTTTAATGTCAATAAAAAAGACTCGTGTTGGTTGAAAAACTCTCCTTTTTCATCCCCATATAATTTTGCTAATTGCAAAACTGCGGGTACATAATCTGCAGATGACGCTTTACTATACCACTCATGTGCTTGTTTATAGTTTTTTTCAAGATACTCTAGTTCGCCCATTGCATAAGAAGCTGGCAAATAACGTTGTTCAATCGCAAGATTAATAAGCTCTCTGGCTTTACCTAAGTCTTTTTCAACCATAGAACCATGCATATATTGCTTAGCCATTAACAGCTGAGCTTCTGGATTATGTTGTTCTAAAGATTTATTTAACCAGATCATACCTAGTTTTTTATTTACTGAATGATGCGATTTCAAGAAATTTCTTGCCACACTATATTGTGCAATACTATTGCCGTTTTTGGCTGCTGCAATATAATATTTACGCGCAACATCTCGATTTACTTTTGTCCCAACACCAAAATAATACGCAGAAGCGCAATACATTAACGCAGAGGTATCATCAGTCGCAGCTGCTTTTTTAAACCAATATAAAGCTTTTTCTAAATTACCAGTTTCTAAAAGCTCATACCTTGCCATGATTTTTTGCGCGGATAATAAGCCCCGCTCAGCAGCCTTTTCTAAATGTCGTATAGCAAGCTTATTATTTTTTAACTCGCCATAACCATAGAGACGCATTTTACCTAGATAATAGTCGACTATTGGGTCTTTGCTTGTAGAGTTAACTAATAAATCTGCTGCTTTATTATAATTACCTATACGATATGCATCTAGTCCTTGATCTGCAAATGCCAAACTAGCATTTGTAATGGCCGCTAGACAAAACCATGGTACTATTGATTTCATCTTGTTCCCCTTATTATTATTCATTTTTAGTGCTCATAATCCAATTATTATATAAATAAATTAACGTGGTATAATGCCATAACGCACAACACTCCCAACCGCACTACCACGTGTTGTTCCATTGCCTAACCAATAATTACCACGATTATTTACTCCAAACTTAACTCTTGCATATTCACATACTTTTAAACTTTTAGAACAATTCACGACTTTTCCAAACTTAGATTTGCCATTATTTACAGTACATATATATTTTAGCTCTTTTTCGCTGGTTGCAAGTACAGACCAGGAATTTTGTCTAATTGTTTGATTTAAAAAAGTATTTCTAGTACTACTACTTTTTAACATTTGATATAAATTAATTGGCGTACTCAATTTATTATAAACAAAATACAATGATTGTCTCTCACCAACACTTTCTGGTAAAAAAACAACTGTATTTAATTGATACTCATAACCCACATCTTTGCAGCCTAATGGACTTCTAATTTTACTTTTAAAACTATTTTCATAAGTTTCTGCACTAGCAAATATTGCCAAACTGTTAGCAAGAGTAATTGTTATTAAAATTATTTGTAGAATCTTTTTCATAGCTAATTCCTAATTATTTATTAGTTACGGGACGTACTACCACTTTTGTACCTAGATAATCATTGCTTTCATTTCCAGTTTCTACAAACTCATGATTAAGCCACTTAGCGTCTCTTTCAAACATACGTACACAACCATGGCTCGCTCTATATCCTGGAATATCGTTTGCTCCATGTAAGGCAAATCCTTTGTGAAAAAACATACAATAAGGCATTTTTGCCCCACCTTTACCAATTGGAAATACATCTGATTTGCATTTTTCATTTTCTTTACTAAAAACACGATAAATTCCTGTCAATGTAAGGCAAGAGCCAGCGCTATCTGGGCATTTAGTACGTCCAGAAGAAATTGGTCCCCAATTAACCAACATACCATTTGCATCATAAGCAGCCCAAGCAAGTTTATCTTGATCGACTATGACTTGTTTTTCGTGATCGGCAATATGTTGTGGGAATGGAGCCAAATCAAGTAAAGTTGCTTCAGATAAATTTTTAGGAACAGCCAAAACTCTACCACTACCTATCCAATTATAGGTTCGATTAACTCTCTGTACTAAATCACGCTGTTTTTCGTCAGGAAAAAGACTTTTCCAAGTTTGACCAGATTTAACCTTAATACATTCATATTCAGGAAGATTGCATAGTGAAGTACCATAATACGTTTGAGTATTCTCTTTGTTTTGTGTTTTATTACCAGCATTAGAGCTAGTCGTAAAAAATATTGAAGTTGTTAACAATACACCTACACATAAACCATAATTTGTTCTTGAGCTTATTTTCATGATTTACCTTTTATTTTTTACCCAATATGTGTATATAACGGCGGATTTCAAAAAAGGTTTAGTCTTTTATTAAAAATATTTATGGAACTTTTATATTAGGGTGAATTATCAACACACAATAGAGCTCTTTCGAAAATTTATTACAAATCAATTCTACGCAAACGTAATGCGTTTAGGATTACTGAAACAGAACTAAGAGCCATTGCCCCCGCAGCAATCTCTGGGCTTAACATTATACCTGTAAATGGGTACAATAACCCTGCCGCAATTGGTATACCTAAACTATTGTAAAAAAATGCAAAAAATAAATTCTGACGAATATTAAGCATTGTTAGTTTTGATAATTTTCTAGCACGAAAAATACTATATAAATCTACATTTAATAAAATAATACCAGCATTAGATATAGCGACACTGGTTCCACTACCCATCGCCATTCCAACATCAGCTATTACTTGTCCTAATAAAACTAGGGTTGTAATCATGCTTGCTGATTCATAATATATTGCAGGAAAAATACTAGGAAAAATTGTAATAAATACACTATATCCCCAAGCCACTCCAATTCCAATCGAGATCAAAGTGAACATATTCAGTTTTTTTTGTATAATTGATTGTACACCTCTTACAAAAAAAGGTTTTGCGCACCAAAATATTATTGGAACTGTAAAAAGTAATTGCAACCAATGTAAGCTATTTACCACATTAATAGGTTTTACAAAATATTCACTTAGATCTAACCCTATAACCAAAATAGTTAAAAATAGAGAAGTCCAAAAACGCTTTAACATATCTCGGTATTCTTGATTAAAATCATCATTTTCAATTATTTCAGATTCTAAAGACATACCACAAATAGGGCATAATCCAGATGTCGATTGACTAACATCTAAATGCATTGGACAAATGTAAACTATTTTTGATTTTTCATTTCTATATCCAAAATAATTCTAAATATGTATAAATACTAACTTCCTACAAAAAACTTATTTAAAATTTAAAACACTACTTTCGAAAGTCTCTTTTTTAACTTTTCTAATAATGGTTTGGAATTAATATAAGGTGTATCAACATTGCTTCTTTGCCAAATTCCTTCTGGCCATAATGGGTCGTCTTTGAATCTGCCAACTATATGAAAATGAAATTGAGGAACTAGATTACCTAAAGCCCCTATATTTATTTTATCTGGCTTAAAAACATCAGCCATAATATCCGAAAGATGATAAACTTCTTCCATGAATTGAAAACGATCATTTTTACATAACTGCATTATTTCAGTTAAATTGATTATTCTTGGAACCATAATGAACCATGGATAGTCACTATTATTTTTCAACAAGATGCTTGATAATGGCCAATCATGCAATATAAAACAGCTTTTTATTAACCTATCATCTATTAAAAATAATTTATCATTCATATTATGTCCATTTTTAACACTACAAGATCTTTTGACAATTGGTATAACACCATAAAAATTTACTTTGTTTCTTCAAAATAAAAACTAAAAATCACAAAAATTTATACTCGATACTTATAGATATTTTATCAATGAATTTTTTAAAGATCACTCAACAAAATAAAATAGTAGTTAATCCGACCTACTTCTTTTACAATAGATTTGACAGTATACTCACAATGTTATCCACAGATTTTGTGGATAACAAATTAAATATCAAAAGCTATTGATTTTTTATTTTATATTATATTTCAATTGGTTATAAAAAATAATTGACTTTTAAGGCTGATTGAGTAAATACTTGCCTAAAAAGTTATCCACAGTTGTTTTTCACCAAAAAGGTAACAAAATGCTTAATACTTCTTTCACTATTAGAAATAAGAATTTACCTCATAGACTCATTCAAGGACCTCTAGCAGGATTTAGCTGTGCTCCATTTAGAACTTTGTTTTCCAATTACTATGCGCCTGCTTACTGTGTTTCAGAAATGATTTCAGCTAATGATGTATTATATAAGCATAAAGAGACCTCTCGATATATTTATCGAGATCCAAATGAATCAATATTATGTTATCAATTAGCGGGGCACGACGCACAAACCATTGCAACAGCCGCCAAAAAACTAGCTGGGTTAGGTGCTGATCTAATTGATTTAAATTGTGGTTGTCCTAAAGCAAAAATACGTAAAAAATTAGCAGGCAGCGCATTGCTAGATGACCAAAATCGACTAATTGAAATTGTTCGCGCTGTTCGTGACTCCATTGACATTCCGTTTTCTGTAAAAATAAGAATCCAAGGAGATGAACGTGATATAATAATCGCCAATGCTATTGAAAAAGCTGGTGCTGATGCATTAATTGTACATGGGAGACGTTGGATTGATGATTATGATATCCCTTGTGATTTTTACCAAATTTCAAAAATAAAACAGTCTATAACTATTCCTGTAATTGCTAATGGTGATATTGCGACAAGCAAAATGTTACAAAAAGCCATTAATATCACTAAATGTGATGCTTATATGGTTTCTAGAGCTGGAACAGGCCAACCTTGGCTTTATCAAACCTTACTAAATCAAACAAATTATTCTCCGACCATTGAGGAGAGGATAAATAATTTTATGTGGCATTTGGAACAGTTATCTGTTTTAGAAAATGATCATAAGGCAGTTTTACAAAGCAAAGCATTAGCTCGATATTATTTTAAATCAATCTGGGATGATAATGATTTTTCTAAATTTTTCTCGTTAAACTCATTATCTGCGATTAATAACTATATTAAGGCGTGTTGATAAATTTTAATCTAACAAAGATCAATTTTTGATATATAGCCTTACCCACTAAGTTCTATACAAGGCGCAAGTGAATGAGACGCAGGAGTGTACATAAGTACATGATTGAAGTCGAATGAGCTTGCAACGAAGTATAGGACTTAGTGGGTGAGGCTATACACTGGAGTTGCTAATGAAAATGCTGATAGATTTTTTTTGCCAAACTAAGACTTATTCCATTAACCTTCGCAATTTCGGCAACTGGTGCTTTAGCGATTTCTCTTAATCCACCGAAGTGTCTTAAAATAGCTTGGCGTCTCTTAGCACCTATACCTTCGATGCTTTCTAATCCTGAGCTAAAACTTTCTTTTTGACGTTTACGTCTATGCGCAGATATTGCAAACCGATGGGCTTCATCACGAATATGTTGAATCAAATGTAGTGCGTTTGAGTCTTCTGGAAGAGTTTGCTCTTTGCCTATTGAAGCTATAATTAAACGCTCCATCCCTGCCTTACGGGTTCTTCCTTTAGCAACCCCCAAAACAATAATCTCAGATAACTTTAATTCTTGCATTACTTTTTGCGCAATATTTACTTGGCCTTTGCCGCCATCAATTAATAAAACGTTGGGTAATTTTTTTTTCTCGCCGCTAAAACGTCTACTAATAGCATTATATAGCGCTGCATAATCGTCACCTTTTGTAATATTATTTATATTAAAACGTCGATAGTCTTTTTTTAATGGCCCATTTTCATCAAATACTACGCATGATGCCACGGTTGCATTGCCTTGGGTATGACTTATATCAAAACATTCTAATCTCGTTACTTTCTCAATAGATAAAAAATCTGCAAGAGATTCTAGTTTTTCTAACATAGATTGTTGTGCTTTAACGTGTTTATTAACTATAAGATTTAGATTCTTACGTGCAAACATTATATAATCTAAAGATTTACCACGCATCGCTGTTTTAATATGACATTTTTTAGCTGAAACTTGAAAAAGCATATTCTCTAAAGCTATATGATCGCTAACCTTACAATCAGTGATAATTTCTTTTGGCATCCTTTCTGGTACATCTAAATAATAAAATGCAATAAAAGAGTTAAATATTTGCTGCCACATTTGTTCAGGATTAGCCTCTATGTCTACATCTGGCATTGTTGGAAAGAAACTTTCACAATCTAAGACTTCACCGTCGCGTACTCTAACTAGAACAACGCAAGCTAACCTTAAGCTTGCTTGGATTACTATAACATCGGCATTACCACTAGCTTTTATTACTGCTTGATCTTCTTGAATAAGACGTAACTTTTTAATTTGATCACGAATTACAGCAGCTTCTTCAAAAGCAAGTGCATCAGAAGCTTTTTGCATGCGATCGCTTAATTCTTGCAAAATTTCAAGTTGCTCACCTTGTAAAAACCTTCTCGCATCTATAACATCTTTTTTATAATCTTCTTTGGAAATATAAGCGGTGCACGGCGCGCTGCAGCGGCCAATTTGATATTGTAAACATGGTCTCGAGCGTGCGTTAAAATAACTATCAGAACAAGTTCTTATTTTAAAAACTTTACTAATTAAATTCATTGTTTCGCGCACAGCCGTTACACTTGGATAAGGGCCAAAAAAATTTTTATCGCTATTGGGACGCTTTTTGGAGCGTTTAACCTGAATGCTTGGAAAATCATGCCATAATGTTATTTCGATATATGGATAGGATTTATCATCCCGCATTAAAACATTATATTTAGGGCGTAAAGCTTTAATTAAATTACACTCTAACAATAAAGCTTCTGTTTCGCTATTTGTGATTGTAATTTCTATATCTTGAATTTGACTAACTAATTTTCTGGTTTTAACTGTTTGATCTTGCTTATTGAAGTAACTACTAACTCTTTTTCTTAGATTTGCTGCCTTACCGACATATAAAACTGTGTTATTTATATCAAGCATACGATAGATGCCTGGCTCGTTAGGGAGGTTTTTTAAGATATCTAGTAACTTTTGCGACTTATTATCACTCATCAGGTCTTTCAATAATTTGATGCTTAAGAGCTAAATAGGTAAGCTCCACATCATTTCTTACTCCCAACTTTTCAAATAGGCGATATCTATAACCATTCACCGTTTTTGTACTCAAAAATAAAGTATCAGAAACTTCTTGTACAGTCATACCGCTAGTTACCATCATCATAACTTGCATTTCTCGCTCTGATAACTTTTCAAAAATAGTTCTGCCGCTAGATTCAAGGCTACCAATAGCTATTTGTTGTGCAACCTCCGCACTTAAATAACGCTCGCCTTTATAAACTTTTCTGACTGCCGAGGCCATCTCTTCTGCCCCTGATTCTTTGGTTAAATAACCAACCGCGCCAAGCTGCAAAATTCTGGTAGGTAAAGTATTATTGCATAAAGCTGTTACTGCTATTATTTTTACATTTGGATTAGTTTTTTTTAACCTGCGAATTACTTCCCAGCCATCCATCCCTGGCATTTTCATATCAAGAAGTATAACATCTGGTTGTTTTGACTTCACAAGAGATAAAGCCACATCACCATTCTCAGCTTCTCCAACAACGCTCATATCTGGCAAATCATTTAATAGCCTAGAAATACCCATGCGCACTAAAGCATGATCATCGACAATGAGCACCTTTATCAATCCATACTCCAAAATAGTCATAAAATATCAATGATATTACCAAGAGTAAAACTTATTTACAAGCTAGAAAAATAAGCTACTTAAAACAGCCTCTAGCACGCTCGTATGTGAATAGCTGGGTTATTTTTCTGCACTTTAAAAAGAGGTGGGAACTCACCAAGCTGATGAGCTTTATTGATTAATTGAGCTATATCTAATTCAGTAAGATCATATAATTGTTGATAATCATGAATTACAAAATATACTTTTTGTAATTCATCTATTCTGTATGGAGTACGAAATGCAACTAATGTATCGAATAAACAACGTTGTGGAATAGAACTTTCAACACTATAAACAGTTTCATTTATCGAAGATAAGATTCCTCCCCCATAAATACGCAAACCATTAGTTGTATAAATTAATCCAAACTCCACAGTAAACCAAAACAGTCTTTGCAATAAAGGCCAATCTTTCTCAGGGAAAGTTAACACCATTTGCGCATACTTGTGCATAAAGTCCGCATAAATTTGATTGGTTAGCATCGGACAATGTCCTACTAATTCATGAAAAATATCAGGCTCTTGTACATAGTCTAACTCATCAAATATACGAATAAATGTTGCGACTGGAAATTTACGGACAGATAATAATTCAAAAAATTCTCTAGCTGAAATTATTGCTTCAACTTGTACGAGTCCCCAACCAGTCATTTTTTTCAACGTTTTACTAACATCAGGTAATTGGGGGACACTATCTTTAGTCAAATTTAAAGCATTAAGTCCATCAAGATATTCTTGGCAAGCACGTCCAGGCCATGTTTTTTCTTGGCGTTTATATAGTGCCTCCCAAACCGCATTTTCTTCTGCGGAATACTGGATCATTCCTTCTGCATCAGGCTTATGTGCTTTATATTTGCTTATAAATTCCATAGTTACTCCAAACTATCCGCTAGCTTTTAAAGTTGCTCGCAATTCAGCAACAGTGAAAGTATTTTTGGTAACGCCTGGTTTAATATTTACTCCCCCTTTCCAAGCATGCCCATATACAACTTCATATGTTAATGGATACATATTATCATCAGTAATAAATTTCTGCATTGCTAAGTCTAGATTTTTAAAAGTATTTTTACCTGAAAGTGCAGAGTTACGCTTAGGATTAATATTTATTACTCCTTGTTTTTTTAAACTCTTTAATAAGCTTGCTAACGAATCATAATGGGCTGTTAACATATCCATATCAATTACTGGATCTAAGTAATTAGCCGCAAGCATTATATCTCCCACATCATGCATATCTAGAAAATCATTAGCATGACTAAATGAGTCTAATTCTGCAAATGCTATACGCAATTCCTTAAAAGTATCAGGGCCTAAGGTTGAAAACATAAGACAAGCATCTTTGTTCATAACTCGATGCAACTCCGACATCAATCCAGACATGTTTTCTGACCAGTGTACAACTTGATTTGAAAATATTAAATCAAATTGTGCATCAACAAATGGAAGCTTATGCATATCAGCATTCACAATACCCCATTTTTTGAACCAGCTTTCTTTTTGTTTTACCTGATACAACATATCATATGCTATATCTAAAGAAAATACACGCGCCTTAGGATAAAGTTTTTTTAATTTTTCGGTAAAAAATCCAGAACCACAACCAAGATCCAAAATATACTTAGGCTGCATTTTTAATAAATACAAACGCTCAAACAAGCGACACCCAATTTCTTTTTGAATTTGCGCCATGGCCTCATAATTACTGGCAGCACGATTAAAAGAAGATGCAATTAATTGTTTATGGTTCATAATAATTTTATATATTTTGCAAAGACTATAACATTAAGGGTTGATTTATCTGCATATTATGCGACCCTTATGCAAAGCTCGCGTTAATAGTAAGTCCAAAATGAATAAGAACACCGCGATTATAACATGTTTATCCAACCTATCGACAAAAATTTACAACATTTGTCAAAATAAAATATATATACCTATGGAATGTATTTTATGTGAACAATACAATAAACAGCAAATTATTTGTAAGAATTGTTATAAATTACTAACTCCTATAGGTCACGCATGTAAATATTGCAGCAAGCCTTTAATATCTAAATCTCAAAATATTTGTAGTGAGTGTCAAAAAGAACCACCTGCATATACAAAAATGTATACAAAATTTCAGTATGAAGAACCATTAAAAATGCTAATTCACAAATTTAAATATCATAATAGTTTGTATTTAACATCTCTTCTCACAGAAATTATGTTAAAAGCACCAATTAACTATGACGAAGTAGGCTTGATAATCCCAGTACCACTTAGTAAAAATCGTATCCGACAAAGAGGATATAATCAAGCTGCTATTCTTGCAAAATCTATTGCTAAAAAACTTAAAGCTCCCTATTCAGATAATTATTTACGCAAAATCATCGATACACCAAATCAAGTAGAGATAACAGGAGAGCACAGACGCAAAAACTTAAAAAATGCTTTCATAATAAGCCCAAAATATAACTACCAGACTGTTACAATAATAGATGACATTTTTACAACTGGAAGCACGGCAAACGAAATAGCATTAACTTTGAAAGCCAATGGCGTTAACAAAGTTAATGTATGGTGTTGCGCAAGGGCTATTACTAAGTAGCCTTAAAAGTAGTCTCTTAAGCTGAAACCAACCCATCAACTAATATATCTTGATTATAAATATAATGCTGGATTATTTGCTCTGCTTGATTAATTGTCAAAGGCTTAGTAATTGCTCCTACCATAAAATACTCTCGGCAATCATGCTTAACTACATCTGCTTTATATGAGGTTAATGCAATAATAGGCACATGATACTCTGTGCCATCTTCTTGCTCTCTGATCTTTTTTGCAACAATATAACCAGATGTATCTTGCAAACTAATATCCATAAATATAACGTCATACTTACCAGGAGTAAATAATTCCAAAGAACCTTCCCCTGTTTCTGCAACATCAACATCACAACCCAATGTTTGCAATAAATTCTGCTCTACTTTTTGCGCTATTAAGTTATCCTCAACCAGTAGTACTCTAGGTTTAGAACCATTAAATCTATCAACAATGGATAACTCCTGGCTGAGTTTTTTAGTACTAAATTCTATCCTTTTTTTACTATTTTCAATATCAATTAAAATAACAACTAAGCCTATTATTTTTTTATTTTTATTTAATAATGGAACTCTAGTAGATACATAAAATAATTCTTTATATGGAGAGATTTTAACGCTAGATTCTTCGACGTTATATTTAGATTTTCCGGAAAAAATTACCGCAAGATCATCTAGTTTTAATTCTTCGGTACGTGACTCTGGCCAATTAGCGTATTTACTCAGAAGATCATAAGGCATATCTCCATGACAATCTAATTTATCTAAATCTAATAATTTCAGAAAATTACTATTGTAACCTAACAACTTACAATCTAAATCAATCCAATACACAGCATTAGGCATACAATTTATTATATCCATATAATGCTGATGTATATCAAGCAACTGCTCCGTTTGCTTTTTATCTTTGCTATCCATAACTATAAATCCTTAAAAACATCTATGTTTAACTCGCAAGGATATAATTAACTATATATTCTATTGAGTCAACAAAGCTAATACAAAACATCTATTATTTCATATTCAACTACACCACCAGGAGTATTTACCGATACAGTATCATCTAAAGATTTACCTACCAATGCAGAACCAATTGGCGAACGATATGATATTTTATTTGCCTTTAGATCCACTTCATCTTCACCAACAATCTGATAAGTTAATTCTTCATCATTTTGAACATTTAAAATTGTAACCGTTGAACCAAAAATTACCTTGCCATCATTAACCATGGTACTAGGATCTATAATTTGCGCATTTGAAATTTTTGCTTCTAAGTCTTGGATTCTACCTTCAATGAAGCTTTGCTCTTCACGAGCTGCATGGTACTCTGCATTTTCTTTTAAATCACCATGCGCTCTAGCTTCTGCAATAGCTTTTATTACATTTGGCCTTGCAACTGATTTAAGTTCTTTAAGTTCTTCTTTTAAAGCTGTTGCACCAGCGACTGTCATTGGATATTTTTGCATTTAATGTAAATCCTGTAATATAGTTACTTGTTCTCGTTCTTCGTATTTCATAGCTAAACACGCTGCCTGTGCTCCTGATAGTGTAGTAGTATAACTGATTTTATACTGTAGCGCATTTCTCCTAATCGCAAAGGAATCTTGAATTGCTTGCTTACCATCAGTTGTATTTACAATAAAGTCTATCTCACGATTTTTAATATAGTCAACCACATGTGGACGACCTTCCGCAACTTTATTTACCTGTTCACAATCTATGCCTGCCGCTTGAATAACTGTAGCTGTACCACGAGTTGCAATAATTTCAAATCCCAAATCAATTAGCCGTTTCGCAATTTCACCTATTCTCGCCTTATCTTCATTCCTAACAGAAAGAAACGCCCTACATCTTTTATTAATATCAGCACCTGCCCCACGCTGAGCTTTAGCATAAGCTTGGCCAAAACGTTTTGCTATTCCCATTACTTCGCCTGTTGATTTCATTTCCGGCCCAAGAATTGAATCAACACCAGAAAATTTAATAAAGGGAAATACTGGCAACTTAATTGAATAAAAGTTGGGAGTAAATGTTCTAGATAATAAACCTTGCTCTCGCAAACTCTTACCAACCTTACATAATGCCCCAATTTTCGCAAGTTGTAACCCTGTTGCCTTTGATACAAATGGTACTGTACGTGAAGCTCTCGGGTTTACTTCTAAGATAAACACATCATCGCCTTGAATAGCAAACTGAGCATTAACAAGACCACAAACACCTAGAGACGTAGCCATTTTTTTTAATTGCTCAGCTAAATCTTGCTGAACAACTACACTCACGCTAAAAGGAGGAAGAGTACAAGCGGAATCACCTGAATGAACTCCTGCCTGCTCAATATGCTCCATAATACCGCCTATTAGTACGTCTTTCCCATCACAAACAGCATCAACATCTACTTCTATAGCATCATTTAAAAATTTATCTAATAATACTGGAGACTTATGTGAAACTTTCACCGCTTGCTCAAAATACTGTTGCAAATCCTCTTCGTTATATACTATTTCCATAGCTCTACCACCCAATACATATGATGGCCTAACTACCAAAGGATAACCTATTTTTTTAGCAAGCTCTTTTGCCTCTTTTTCACTTCTAACAGTTCCGTTAGGAGGTTGATGAAGATTTAAATCTTGTACTAGTGTTTGAAACCTCTCTCTATCTTCTGCAATATCAATTGCATCTGGAGAAGTGCCAATAATTTTTGCTCCTGAAGCTTCAAGATCCTTAGCCAGCTTTAATGGGGTTTGGCCTCCATAATGAACTATAACACCCATAGGATTTTCTAGTGCAATGATTGCCAAAACATCTTCAAGAGTAACAGGCTCAAAATATAACCTATCAGCGGTATCAAAATCTGTTGAAACTGTTTCTGGATTACAGTTAACCATAATAGTCTGATAACCTGCGTCACGTAGTGCCATTGCGGCATGTACACAACAATAATCAAATTCTATACCTTGGCCAATTCGATTAGGACCACCACCTAAAATCATAACTTTATTAGACAATGGCTCTGGATCTGCTTCACATTCATCCATATAACATGAATACATATAAGCTGTAACTGTTGCAAACTCAGCAGCGCAAGTATCGATTTTTTTATAAACTGGCTTTATGTCTAGTTTTAAACGGTGTTCTCTAACCTCTGACTCGTTGCAATTTAATATCTCTGCAAGGTATACATCTGAAAAACCTTTTTGTTTTAATAAAAACATTTGTTCTTTATCTAAACTTACTAATGGCTTATCCGCAATAGAATTTTCAAGATGAACAAGCTCTTCAATTTGCGCTAAAAACCAAGGATCGACTTTACTTTCTAAATAAATTTCGTCAACACTTAAACCATGGCGAAATGCATCGGCAATGTACCATAATCTATCTGGAGTTGCTTCTTGTAGGTGCCCCCTAAGAATAGACATTTCCCCATGAGTAAATAATTTATGTAAACCATAGCGATTAATTTCAAGTCCGCGAATAGCCTTTTGTAAAGACTCTTGAAAATTTGACCCCATGGCCATTACTTCCCCAACAGATTTCATTTGCGTGGTTAATGTTTTTGGCGTTTGCGGAAACTTATCAAAATTAAACCTTGGAATTTTTGTAACAACATAATCGATCGCTGGCTCAAATGCTGCTGGTGTTTTACCACCGGTAATCTCATTTACTAGCTCATCCAAAGTATAACCAACTGCTAATAACGCTGCTATTTTAGCAATTGGAAAACCTGTTGCTTTAGATGCTAAAGCAGAACTACGCGAAACACGTGGATTCATTTCGACAACCAATAAGCGCCCATCTTCTGGATTTACCGCAAATTGAACATTAGATCCTCCAGTATCAACTCCTACAGCGCGTAAAATACTAAAAGATGCATCACGCATTCTTTGAAATTCTTTATCAGTTAATGTCTGGGCTGGTGCAACGGTGATTGAATCTCCAGTATGAACCCCCATTGGATCAAAGTTTTCAATGCTACATACAATTAAACAATTATCCTTATTGTCTCGTACCACTTCCATTTCATACTCTTTCCAACCCAAAACAGACTCATCAATTAACAGCTCATTGGTTGGGGATAAATCTAAACCACGTAGACAAATTTCTTCAAATTCTTGAACATTATAGGCAACTCCACCACCACTACCTCCCATAGTAAAAGAAGGCCTAATTATTAATGGAAAACCTAAGTCTCGCGCTGCTTGCTGTGCATCTTGCATATTATGTGCAATTCTAGAACGAGGCATTTCCAGACCTATTTCTGATATTAATTTTCTAAATTTATCTCTATCTTCAGCTTTATCGATAGCTTCTTGAGTTGCGCCAATCATTTCAACAGAATATTTGTCTAGAATTCCTTCTCTAGCTAAATCCAAAGCACAATTAAGAGCGGTTTGCCCTCCCATGGTTGGCAATATTGCATCGGGACGCTCTTTAGCAATAATTGCTGCAACTTCTGGCCATAATACTGGTTCTATATAAGTAGCATCAGCAAGGCTTGGATCAGTCATTATAGTAGCTGGATTAGAATTGACGAGAATAATTCTATATCCCTCTTTTTTGAGTGCTCGAACTGCTTGTGTCCCTGAATAATCAAATTCACAAGCCTGACCAATAACTATTGGGCCGGCACCAAGAATTAAAATTGATTGAATATCTGTTCGTTTTGGCATGCTAAATCACGTGGAATATAAATATGTTAAATGCCAACAAAGTATACCCCAGAAACGCTAAAATGCAACCAGAATTGCCTCAATACAATTGTTACCGAAGCTTTGGAATTTTTTTGAAACGATTAGTGCAGAATACTTAAAATTGCATTTTAAATAATCAATAACTATAATTTAATTACATTGTTTGTTTAAATGACAAGCATAAATGATATAAAAAATGATAAGGAACGCGACCATGAAAACACTATCGTTATGTGGGGCCTTGCTAACTAGCCTGGCACTTAGCGCAACACTAGTATTGCCAACAAATACATTCGCTAGATGCATTACCACAGGTGGCGTAATGATATGCTCTGAGAAAGAGAGTTCAGCAAAAAAAGGAAACAGCACAGCTAAACCACAAGGTAGCCCTAGCACCAACAGCGCCGCGCCACCAATGCGCCATCCATAAGGCGAAAATTAGTAAGCCACAGCCCAATAACCATATTCGTGTGTGGCTGTGGCAAAGCCGTGAAAACTTTGTATTCGCTGATAAGACAAAAGACTTTCAAATGGGTAATGAGTAATTTAATATTAGATTTTGGAAACAAGGCTATTCCCCATCTAAATGCCCAAAAATATACCAAACTAAGTTTTTTATGTTATAATGTTTTATTCTATAAAAACTACGAGATGAATCAAATGAAGAGATACCTCACTGAGTCAAACGATACTATTTATAAAAAACCTAAAGTTAATTCAAATGCAACAGTCGAAAATTTATATCTTGCCGCTGTAACTGGAGATATCCGGAGTCTAAATTATTTGGTCAAAGAGATTGATGTTAACTCCCTACTGCTTGAAACAGATGATTCAATACAAGTACACTTTGAACATTACATAAAAAAGCAACAAAGTGTACTTCATGCTGTCTGCGCTGTAACTAAACCAAATAAAAAAGTAATTGAACTGCTAGTGAATAATGGCGCTAACGTTAACTATCGAGATAAAGATGGATTAACAGCTGTACATTATCTTATCCACATTGTATGTAGATATCTTGTTGAATATTCAGATGTAGAAATCTACCAATTTGGTGAATTAATCAAAATGCTAATTAACAGCTCTAAAGATAAAGAAAACTTACAGGATAATGAAGCTAATACTCCACTACATGCTGCATGTAGGCATGCCAATCTACTTTTAATCCCTGAGCTTTTAGAAATTTACTCTACAAAAACAATAAATCAGCAAAATAAGTTTGGGGAAACTCCGTTATTCTTATTCTGCTCTCGCATGTATCTAATTAAAAACCAAATGGAAAGATTTAACACAATAAAATATATGCTAGAAAAAGGCGCCAACCCAAATATTGTCAAACCAGATGAAAAATTGTCTTATCCATACGAATCCAATACGCCACTAGCTTATGCTTTGGCAAATTTATCTGCTTTGGCAAATTTATCAAAAAAATCTATATTTATACTGGTTAAATATGGCGCAGACCCTCGCACTATTAAAGCCCTCGCTAAGCGACGATATGATGGAGAAGATCTAGAGAAAATGTATGATTTTCTTGAAAAAGTATGTAAAATTCATCAAGAATTGGATGAAAAAGGACTAACTCACGATAAAGCATCGTTGATGTCCCTGACTAGCTTTAAGCCCATTTTAGAAGAAATCAACACTGAACTTCTTCCAAAATTAAAAATCGCTCCGGCTAGTTTTACATTCATGCCCGGCCAAAGAACAGCGTTACAATCACCAGACAGCGCTTTTACCGCATACAATACACGTACAAATACGCCAACAATTTATTAGCTGAAAAATCTCCCGCATTACAGGCCTTATACCTTTGATGCGGGCTACAATTACTGCACTCAAAATACAATTGGTACTTAACTTAAAATTTCTATATCATTCTAAGAATTAAGATACAATTCCCGCATGGAGTTTGAATGTGGTACGAATGTAAAAATGATATCATTAAACTGGTTCTTTATATCCAACCTGGCGCAAAATCGACTGAAATATCAGGATTACATGCAGGAGCACTCAAAATCAAATTAAATGCGCCTCCAATAGAAGGGCGAGCGAATAAAGTACTTAAGAAGTTTTTAGCAAAATGCTTTAACGTACCATCTAAACAAGTAAAATTAATTCATGGAGAAAAATCTAGAAATAAAATATTTGAAATACATGGCTCATCAATTCATCCAGATGAATTAAAGCTATCTCCATAATAAATATTAGCAGTCAATCAATTTTAATAAAAATTAAAACAAAAAACTGTTCTATTAACAGCTATCCTTGTCGACGAATGACCGTTAATAGAACCAATACAATACTTAAATTTCTTCCACCTCTTCATGTTTGCGTAAAAAAGCTGGAATATCTAAATAATCAACGTCGGCTGTTCGCTCTGATTTTTTATTAGTATTAACAGAAGGAGAAGAAGAATGACCAACTGGTTTTTGTTTGCGTAAAAAAGCCGGTTTATCTAGATGATGATAATCCAAATTTCCATCCTTTCTTCGACTATCATAAGTTCTAGTTACTCCACTAGGCTTAATACTAGACTCACGCCTTTTCTCTCCTAGCCCTGTAACTATTACAGTAACCCGCAATTCATCATGCATATTAGGATCAATAACCGTTCCTACTACAACCGTTGCATCGTCAGAGATAAATTCTTTTACAACATCACCAACTTCTTCAAATTCACCGATAGACATATCTAAGCCGGAAGTAATATTAACTAATATTCCTCGTGCACCAGAGAAATTTACATCTTCAAGCAATGGTGAAGCAATCGCTGATTCAGCCGCCTTACGTGCTCGTTGATCACCAGAGGCGCTACCAGAACCCATCATAGCCATCCCCATTTCCGACATGACCGTACGCACATCGGCAAAATCAACGTTAATTAAACCTGGTCTAGTAATTAAATCAGAAATACCTTTAACCGCACCTAATAAAACATTATTTGCTTCTTTAAAGGCATTTAATAATGAAATATTTTTACCTAGCACACTTAATAATTTATTATTAGGAATAGTAATTAATGAATCAACATACTCTGCAAGCTGACGCATACCATTTTCTGCTGCTAATGCTCTTTGCTTACCTTCAAAAGAAAAAGGTTTAGTCACAACTGCAACTGTTAATATACCCAACTCTTTAGCAATTTCAGCAAATACAGGAGCAGCACCTGTACCTGTACCACCACCCATA
This sequence comes from Gammaproteobacteria bacterium, assembly GCA_030427555.1. GTDB lineage: Bacteria > Pseudomonadota > Gammaproteobacteria > Legionellales > Legionellaceae > 2-12-FULL-35-11. Next base: position 22,355 of record JAUIBC010000016.1, read on the forward strand.
CCAGCAGTAATGAAAACCATATCAGCGCCAGATAAAATTTGCTTAATACGTTCTCTATCTTCTTCTGCTGCCTGACGACCTATTTCAGGATTAGCACCGGCTCCCAAACCTTTAGTCAACTGATCACCAAGTTGAATTAACAGATTTGCTTTAGAGTTTTTTAAAGCTTGAGCATCTGTATTTGCACAAATAAACTCAACTCCTTCTATGTTTTCAGCGACCATATGCTCAACAGCATTACCACCGCCGCCGCCAACTCCCACGACTTTAATTACCGCACTTTCTTGTTGGCTAGCTATTAATTCTGACATTATCTACCTCACATGTAGTTTTCATTATTTAAAAGTACCATTCAGATGGCTCATCTGTAAAAACTCTCTCAAACTACTAGAATTTATATTAATAAATTCTAAAAATTACCATTAAACCACTTCTTCATCCTAGCCCACATACCACTGGAATCACCAGCTAACTGGCCAATAAAACTTGGATTTGTTTGCTGCTGATAACCATGCAACAACAAGCCAACACTAGTTGCAAGCGCGGGACTTGCTATTTTATTTTCAAGACCTTTCATATGCTTTGCAACACCTAAACGTACTGGCATTTGAAAATTCATTTCCGCAAGGTCAATCGCTCCTTTAACTTCTGAAGCTCCCCCTGTTAATACTATACCAGCTCCAATTAAATCCGCAAAACCACTACGGCTAATTTCATTGCGCACAAGCGCAAATATTTCTTCATATCGGGCAGAAATAACCTCGGCTAAAGTTTTTACTGATACTTTTCGCGCTAAACTTTCACTACTACTAGCTACCTCTATCATTTTACTTCCACTTGCTAATTCTGCAGAAGCCAAACCATGAGCCACCTTTATTGCTTCAGCTGATTTACTTGAAGTACGCAGAGCCATAGCTATATCATTAGTTACTTGATCACCAGCTATCGGAATAACAGCTGTATACTGAATTGCACCTGCATAAAAAATCGCAATATCTGTTGTACCACCACCGATATCGATTAAACAAACTCCTAACTCTCGTTCATCTTCAGTTAATACGGCATGACTCGATGCTAATTGTTCAAGAATAATATCATTAACGTCTAAACCACAACGGCGAATACATTTGTCAATATTTTGCGCAGCACTAACTGAGCCTGTAACAATATGCACCCGTGCTTCAAGCCTTACACCAGCCATACCAACTGGCTCTCTAATTCCATCTTGACCATCAATAATAAATTCTTGCGGTAGAACATGTAGAATTTTCTGATCCGCAGGAATTGCAACTGCTTTAGCCGCATCTAAAACTCTATCTACATCGGCGGATGTTACTTCATTATCACGAATGGCAACTATTCCATGCGAATTCATGCTATTTATATGACTACCGGCAATTCCTGCATACACAGATATAACCTCACAACCAGCCATAAGCTCAGCTTCCTGCACAGCACGCTGAATTGCCTGAACAGTTAACTCTATATCAACAACTACCCCTCTTTTTAATCCTAAAGAAGGATGTCTACCAATTCCGATTAATTCAACCTCACCACTAGGGGCAACTTCACCAACTAAAGCTATAATTTTAGAAGTGCCAATATCTAAACCGGTTATTATATTTCTTTCAGATTTCTTAGCCATTCTCTGTCCCATTATTTATTGGATACATTCCATTGTACAGCCATACCATGAGGATAACGTAGATCCACACTTGTTAATTTTTCAGGTTTATCTACAAATTCCGCAGAATATGCCTTACAAAAACGTAACAATCGCTTTTCAAAATCCTTCTTACCTAACCTTAACACAATTCCATCATCTAAGTACAAGTCCCAAGATTGATTATCACGCAAAATTAATGAATCCGCACGCAAACTATATGCTGATAATATCTTACTCAATTTTTTAAAGTTTTGTAAGACCTCTTTATATTGTTTGTCAGGGCCACTTAGTTTAGGTAATGATCTAATCCTAAACTGTTTTTGTATATCTTGCGTCGTAGCTGCAATTATACTGGCATCGCTGGTAATAAAACCATCCTTCCATAAAGCAATTGGCTTTTTTTCTTCGATCATTATCTTCAAAGTATCAGGCCAGATACGCTGTATTTTAATACTTTTAGCCCAAGGCAAATTTTTAAGCTCGGTTTGCAGACTACTAATTGGTAGTAAT
>JAUIBC010000124.1 GCA_030427555.1 Gammaproteobacteria bacterium
TATAGTTTTTCCGGTGGATTACATGGAGTTGGAGTCTCGGTTGTCAATGCTTTATCTAATCATTTACAAGTTACTATTAAGCGCTCAGGGATAATTTATCAAATGTCTTTTGCCAATGGACATAAAACATCAGAGCTTGAAGAAATTGGCACCTGTCGCAAACGCGATACCGGAACCACAATTAAATTTTTACCTAATCCTGAATATTTTGACACAACTAGAATATCACTTAGACATTTAACTCACGTATTACGAGCCAAAGCCGTGTTATGTCCTAATCTTAAAATGACATTAACTAATAAAATAACAAATGAAACTCTTTCTTGGTCTTATGCAAATGGTTTAGTTGATTACTTAATGCAATCATTACCCGCAGATTTTTTACCTGAATCCCCTTTTATTGGAGAATACGCAAGCAACGAGGCAACTGTAGACTGGGCTCTTGCTTGGTCTCCAGCTAACAATCCTAATTCTAGTATTGCTGAAAGTTATGTCAATCTCATTCCAACCTTACAAGGTGGTACGCATGTAAATGGTTTAAAATCAGGTTTATTTGATGCGTTAAATAGTTTTTGTGAATTACGTAATTTACTACCACGAGCTATTAAATTAATCTCTGATGACGTCTGGGATACTTGTCAATACGTATTGTCAATTAAAATGAAAGATCCACAATTCGCTGGTCAAACTAAAGAACGTTTAAGCTCACGCCAAATATCAGCCTTTGTTAGCAATATTGTTAAAGATTCGTTTGCGCTTTGGTTAAATCAACATCGTTCGCAAGGTGAATTAATCGCACAAATAGCCATTGAACGCGCGCAAAAGAGGTTAAAACAAGCTAAACAAGTAGCACGCAAAAAAGTACATCAAGGTCCTGCCCTTCCAGGAAAACTTGCTGATTGTTTGCAACAAGATTTAAACCAAGCTGAACTATTTCTAGTAGAGGGTGATTCCGCTGGTGGTTCAGCAAAGCAAGCACGAAATAAAGATTTTCAGGCGATATTGCCATTACGCGGTAAAATTTTAAATTCATGGGAAATTGATTCTAGTCAGGTTTTAGCATCACAAGAAATTCATGATATTTCTGTTGCTATAGGTATAGATCCTGGTTCAAGTGATTTAAGTGGTCTTAGATATGGTAAAATTTGTATTCTAGCTGATGCTGATTCGGATGGAGCACATATTGCAACGCTAATATGCGCTTTATTTTTACAGCATTTTAAACCACTGGTTTGTGCAGGCCATATTTTTGTTGCCATGCCACCATTATTTAGAATAGATGCTGGTAAAGAAGTTTTTTATGCATTAGATGAAATAGAAAAAGAAAAAATTATTAATAATCTTAGCCAAACAACCAAAGCAAAAATTAACGTCCAAAGGTTTAAAGGCTTAGGCGAAATGAATCCATTACAATTACGTGAAACCACTATGGATCCAAACACTAGACGCCTTGTTCAATTAACTCTAGAAGATGAAGCCGAAACTTTTTCAATTATGAATATGCTGCTCTCGAAAAAAAGAGCCGCAGATAGAAAAATTTGGCTTGAAAGTAAAGGCTGTTTAGCGACTACCACAGGTTAAGTGCTCACTAAACAGGTGTGCACTCAATAAAGCCTCTAGATTTATCTATTTATTTAAAGGATAATGATAAAAATTTCTCTTCAATAAGATTAAACAATGGAATTTTTAGCTCAATATGGTATTTTTTTATTAAAGTCATTCACTATAGTATTTGCAATCATTTTTTTATTTGCGGGAATATTTGCAGTTGGACGTAAACCTAAGCCTAAAGTTAGTGTTACTCATTTAAATAAACACTTTAATGAATTACAAGAAAAAATTCAAAAAGAGATAAATCAAAAAAAAATTAAAAAAAAGAAGGCTGCTAAAGATGATAAAGAGAAGTCTTGTTTATATTTAATTGACTTTGAAGGAGACATCAAAGCATCGCAAGTTGAAAGCCTACGTGATGAAATTACAGCTGTTTTATCTGTGGCAAAAGATAATGATGAAGTGGTCGTTAGAGTTACAAGTCCTGGTGGAACTGTCAATGGATATGGCTTAGCCGCATCACAATTACAACGCATCCGTGATAGAAAAATCAAGCTCACCGTTTGTATAGATAAAGTTGCCGCAAGTGGTGGATATTTAATGGCTTGTGTTGCTGAGCAAATAATAGCGGCACCATTTGCTATTTTAGGCTCAATTGGAGTAGTTGCCCAAATGCCTAATTTTCACCGTTGGTTACAGAAAAACAATATTGATGTTGAACTTATGACTGCGGGTGAATACAAAAGAACTCTTACAATGTTTGGGGAGAATACTGACAAAGGGCGTAAAAAGTTTCAAGAAGACATTGAAAGCATTCATCAAGTTTTTCGTGATTACGTTCTAAATCATCGCAAGCAGCTTGACATAGATAAAGTTGCGACAGGCGAACATTGGCTAGCAACAGATGCATTTAATCTTAAACTAGTTGATAAACTGCAAACTAGCGATGAATATATAATTAATAATCTTGAAAAGTATAACGCTTATAAAATAGAAGTCCAAGCTAAGCAAACTCTTATAAACAAACTTTTACGCCCAGCTGCCAAGCTTCTTCATCCATTTGCCTAATTAAGGAATTATTAACTATAAATGAATTACCTATAACTAATATTTTAACTTTAGCTATAGTGTTTGTTTTTCTTATTATACATAGCATATTTACTAGAAAAAATAATAAGCAAAATAAAGATAACCTTGCAAATATTAAAGAGCAAATTGAAAAACTAACAATTTCTTTTCCAACAGAAATCAATAAATTGCAAAAAGAAATTTATGATTTACAAGTAAATAACAATCAAAAAATTGCGGAAAGAATATCAAGCGGACAAATTTCAACACAAAATTTAGTGACAGATATCGTTCATAAACACATGCGTGATGTACGAGAACAAATAGCGCATAGCTTTAAAAATCATGCCGATTCTCTTACTCAACATTTGCAAACTTTAACTACAGAAATACGTAATCAACTAAATGCACTTACTCAACAAGTAAATAATCGTTTAGCCGAAGGATTTGAAAAAACATCAACGACTTTCATTGATATTGTTAAGAGGTTAACAATAATTGATGAAGCACAAAAAAAGATAACTGAATTATCACAACATGTTGTAAGTCTACAAGATATTTTAGTAGATAAAAAAGCTCGAGGCGCATTTGGCGAAGTACAATTAAACTCTCTTATTGCTAATGTCATGCCTCAATCTAACTATAGTCTACAATACACTTTAAGCAATCAAAAGCGCGCTGATTGTATTTTATTTTTACCAGAGCCCACTGGTAATTTAGTTATAGATGCTAAATTTCCTTTAGAAACTTATCAAAAGTTACACAATAATAACGAATCCATTAATCGTAAAGCTTTAGAGCAACAATTTCGCCAGGATTTACAAAAGCACATTAAAGATATTGCAGAAAAATACATAATTCCAAATGAAACAGCAGATGGAGCAATTATGTTTATCCCTGCAGAATCAATTTTCTCTGAAATTCATGCTAATTACCCTGATATAATTTCTTTATCTCAAAAAATGAAGGTTTGGATAGTATCCCCCAGTACATTAATGGCAGTATTAACGACCGCAAGAGCAGTAATTAAAGACGATGCGACTAAGAAGCAAATCCATATTATCCAAAAGCATTTAAAATCATTAGCCGATGATTTTAAACGCTTTGAAATCCGCATGGATAAACTCAATAAACACATTGACTTAGCACATCAAGATGTAAATGAAGTTAATACATCAGCGAAAAAAATATCGCAAAAATTTCAAAAAATAGAATCTGTACAATTAGAAGACGAACAAATCGGCCTTATCGAGTGACACTAATTGAAGTCAAAAAGATCTAAGAGCCCTTTAAATTAGCACTTTTCTTAAATTATACTATTATTTGGATATAAACATTAAAAATGGAGATATCCATGTTACGAACAATAATAAAAACCATTTTTGTTGGTTTAACTATTTTTTGCGCCCCAATAAATCCTATTTTTGCAGGTTGTGATGACTGTGATTGCGAACATTGCTGTGACAAAAAAGGCGGCATAAGATACAGTGACTCTTCTGCCGGTAGATACGTGTGCAACAATGGTGATTACTCGGTATGTTATTCTACAATCCATGCAGTAATGGATATGCAAAAATTTGAAGGATGCTGCATGTGGCAAGGAGGAGTTCTTAAAACAACTCCTCGAGGAATAGTCGTATGTAGAAACGGCAGCTATTCTGAAATTTGCTCAATTAGAAATATATCCAAATAATCAGCATAAATGCGCTTTTTTGTTTGAGTTTAATGGCCTACACATGAATTGTCATTGCGAACTGGCATTGTTGCGTGAATAAGTGGATGGTTATAGTCTTTGCGAACGTATAGACTGTAAGACAGGGGGTTGAAGTCCAACGGAACGCTAAGGATACCCAGTTAAGCTTTCGGCCATTGCTGTGCTGCATGTAACACTCGAAGTATTTGAATAAATAAATCTTGTTCTCGGTATACAACTATATAATTAGGGGGTCTAAGCGCAAACCTCAGAAA
>JAUIBC010000017.1 GCA_030427555.1 Gammaproteobacteria bacterium
AAAAACATAAAAGTCAAAGCACTAAGACATCCCCCCTAGTTCAACTAAACAAAGGCAATAAATCTCAGCCACCCATATTTTTTATTCATCCAATTGGAGGCACAGTTTTTTGTTATTTACAACTTACCAATTCCTTAAAAATTAATAGAAACATCTATGCATTACAAGATCCAAGCATAGAATATCAAAAAAATATTTTTAAAAACCTCGAAGAACAAGCAACTTTTTACCGCACAATAATACAAAAAATACAAAAAGAAGGACCATACTACCTTTGTGGATCATCCTATGGCGCATCATTAGCAATGGAAATAACCTACCAACTGCAAAAGAACAACGAATCTATCGGATTTGTAGGTTTAATAGATGGCTGGGGATACACAGAACATGAAAATCACGACAAACAATACGTGCAAAAATTAATCCTGTTACAAACAAAACAAGATAAATCTTCACTGACGCCCCAAAAACAAGAACTATTCGAAAATATAGTATCTATTCGCTTAAAAATGTTAAAACAACATACTCATAAACAAATAACAACCCCAATATATTTATTTAAAGCTCGTGACATATTACCAGAATACAAAAATATTGATGACAAAGACAATCATTGGTCAAAATTTTCAACTTTACCAATAAATACTTTCAATATACCAGGCGACCATAATACAATGCTAGAAAAACCAAACGTACAATATTTGGCAGAAAAAATACGTAGTTGTTTAGAAACACATGAGATAGAAAATTTGAAATTAACCGAACTACAAACTAACTAAAAAGCACATGAAGACAGATTTTGAGTAGCGTAATTTAATAATAGCCTTCCAACCATAAAGCTTAAGCAGCAGAAGCTAAACGCAACTTACTCTGCCGTCTATGAAATTGAGACTCTTTAACAAACTTAGGCACAGAATATTTTATATACTGCAACAGAATAATAAACATAATCATAATATTTATAGGCCCAACAAGCTTGTTTGGCAATTCCCAATCCAGACACCATGCCGCAGTACTATCTAAAATTGACAATAACAAATTCAAACATATAAAGTGCAAACTAACAGCACTAGCAGATTTTGAACTCCAATTTTTAAAAATTTGTGGAATACAATAGATAATCTCACAACCGCGTGCAACAACTCCCAGTAACAAAATAGTATTTGCACTAATTTGACCTTGAGAAAGCTTGGAAAGAAAATAATATGATAAAAATATATGGGTAAAAATAAACAGAAAACCAATTTTAATCAGCAAAAAACTCCTCTTCTTTACATGAAACTTAATCAATTGAATATGCTGCGTCATTACTAAAAGTAAACCTACAACAGAAACAACCTTATATTGCAAAGGCATATCATCCGCAATCCCATAAACTAGATCAAAAGAATAACTAACATATAATAAAAAATGCAACCAAAGGCTTAGACCTGCTATATTCTTACCTTTACGGTTATGGATTATTTGGGGGATTAAAAGGATCAAATACAAAAAAGAGGACAGATTTAAACTAACATTGCCAACAAAATTTAAAGTGTTCAATATAGGTATTTCCTTAAAATTGCAGACGACTTGCAAATTAAAAAAGCAATATTAATTCCGAACTATATGCTTGTCAATTATTTTATAAAATTTTTCTTTATACAATACTATTATTTAAGATAACATATTTTTTGTAATTTTTTACTAAAATCGTATAAAATCACAACTTACAAAATTAAATTTAAATAAAAAACATGCTCATTTATGAAGTTAACTTACAAATAAATACTGATATATTAGCTGAATATATGTCTTGGCTCAAAGACCATATTCAAGAAATCCTAAATTTACCAGGATTTAAACAAGCAATACTATTAAACGAACAAAACTCTGAAAAATCTAATAATACAAACATTACCATACAATACTATTTAAATTCACAAGAAAATTTAAATAACTATTTAGAAAATCATGCTCATAAAATGCGAGCCGATGGTCTAAATAGATTTAAAAATAGGTTCACAGCAACAAGACGAATTTTTGAAATTAGCGATATATTTTAGACCTCGGAGCTTACTAACTTATTATTATCTAAAATACGCACCAACAAAATTCCGTAAAGTGGCACAAAAGCAAAGATACTAATTATAATTTTAAAACTCATATCAACTAACGCAATCTCAGGCCAGTGCTGGCTTAAAAAAGCATCCTCACAATTATAAAAAGCCACACTAAAAAATAAAACTGTATCAACTAAATTACTAACCGCACTAGAAAACGCTGGTGCAAGCCACCAAGATGCTTTATTCCTAAAGCGTTGAAAAACCGAAATATCTAATATCTGCCCAACGAAATATGCTACAAAACAAGCACAAGCAATCCTTAGTGGCATAATATTTAATTTAAAAATATCTAAACTCATACCATTTGCAAAATAACTAGATAAAAAATAAGATAACAATAGCCCTGGAATCATGCTTAGTAAAACCACTTTACGCGCAACAACCACTCCACAAAGACGCGTTGTTAAATCAGATAAAATAAAAATCAAAGGATAAGTTATCGCACCCCACGTAGAATGCAATCCAAACATTGTAAATGGATGTTGAACTAAAATATTACTAATTAATATTAATAAAATATGACAAAGTGCGAGCTTACTTATATCAAAAAAACCAACATTACCCTTCAATTAACACTCTCAAAAAATAAAACACATTAATCACAACATAATACACAAAATCAAATTTAATTCAATAAGATTTTTTTTGGACATATATGTTTAATAATAAAAAAACAGAATAAATATCGCAATAATTTTTTTTTAAGTATAGACTAACGACATAAACTACATATTAACAGCTGTTTGGTTAACTAAAAACATGAGGTTTTTTATGACTTACTCCTTGTTAGAAATTAATAGAACTACAACCGAAATCAGATCGACTTTAAATTCTATATTACGAGATAAACGTATCGCTTTTGAAGGAATCATTATAAGAGATATCAGAGCATTATTAAATTCTAACGAAGCCATTTTAAAGCTTGAGGAAAAGCAAAATATATTAAACAAATTAACATCTACTCGCTACAAGCGTGACAAACAAAGATTTATAAATGCAACGAGTGCATTACAACAATCAACAAGTTCGGCACCAATGGGAATAGGTACTGCAACAAATGTTTTATTTACGGCAGCAAACGAGACAGGCAAGGCATATTACGACAACGCTGAACAAAAACAATTAGAAAAAGCAGCCAAGGATAATTTGGAGGCCGCAAAATTTAAAATTTACACCCCACAGAGTGATAATTATACACTTATAGCTAAAAGTGTTGCACGCGAATTAAGCTTTTCTCTACAACCATTATTATTAGTATTAGCCGCAGGTGAAAATGGTATTGTAAAACTCGCTAGATTTACTAAAAAAAGCAGAAAAAAATATGCTATTGAAACACTGCCAGAATACCATTCAAAAAACTCTGTTGATGAAATAGTAAAAGCTCTAGTGGATGCTTCTATACCACCAGCTACAGATGATGCGTTTTATCGTGATTTTTTTAAGATTAATCTGCATAAGGTACAATTAGGCAAACACACAACACTAGAATATGACCAACATGTAAATAACCTACTAAAACTTGCCGGTCTAGACGCAGAAATGTTTTTTGGCCAATTAAAGACAAAAGAATATACTATTATTGGCGGATTCAATCACGCTGTATTTATTGGGCAAGATGGGCAACTACATGCAGGTATTGAAACTTCTCATCGTAAAGATGAAATATTAACTGGAAAATTAAAATATCCAATACGTCTAATTGCCCCAGGGAAAAGTCTAGATAATACAGGAGTAAGCTTTATCCCAAGACCAACAGGGATTTATCTTGAGAAGGCTCATATCGAACTTTTAAAAAAATTATTTCCAGATTTTTCCGATCCTAATGCCACAAAAGTATCTAATGAAGAACTTATAACAGAGCAAGTAATATTACCCGATTATTCTAAAAGAAAATATCACAGCGAACGCAATTCTGTACCTTGGCACCCGAAAAGAACTATAGACAAAGAAAAAAGATTAAAAGCTGTTCTTGCGGCAAGCAATAATCCAGCGGCAGTCGATGAAATTATCTCGACTCCAGATTATGACAAGACAAAGTCTATGAGAGATGCTGGAGATATATTCGATTTAAACTACACAAAAAACGATGCTTTATATGGAGAAGCTGAAACCCAAAAAGTACAACTAATGTCATTTGGAATGTTTGATAAACTTAATCAAAAAAAACAGCTATTAGCTTCGGCTAAATATAGTGCTTTTCTTGCACAAACGACCAGTTATTATGTTGATCGAATAATTAACTGCAAATCATCTTCCTGGGAAGATTTAAAACTTGCACGACAACTTTTAGACACATCAAGAACATCTTTAAATCTTTCAAGAGATTTCCCATTAACTGAAAGCATTCGCCTACGTAAAGTAAAATACACAGTAACCAATGCTATTAAACAAGAAAGTGATGGCGCTAAATTACAACTTAGTTATTATAAATATTTACAAATTTTTCTACTGAATTTTCAAAATGATCTAATAGATAATGATTTTTACCATAACTTACAACGCTTAATGGCATGGAAGAAAAAAATAATTTCTAATAAAATTAATATATTATGCGATGAGTTGAACAATATAACATCTTTTACACAAGTTCTTACAGATAATTGTTTAATCCTAACAGATAGGCCAATTCAAGACGAAGCTACCGCAATGGAAAACTTTGAGCAAGCAGCACTCGATGTGCTAGTACGTCTATATACAATAAATATTAACGATAATATTGAAGATATTCTAAAAACCATTGAAACATGCGTCCTTGAAATAAAGTTAATGCATTATGAAATAGTAACCATTTTAGAAAACCCTGAGCTACGCCCAAATAACTATAAAGAGCTTATTACGGATGCAGCTTCAGCCTTATCTTCAGCAAACCAACGATTAATAAATGCTAAAAATATAATCGATAAAAGAAGCTGGTCACAAAAACATTTTAACGACACGCAAACTAGAGATCGACTAATTATAGAATTTGAAGCTACTAAGCAACAAAGAAATACTTGTGAAAACACCTTATTAAAAATTAAATTAGAACTTAACGATAATGAAATAGATAGAGAAACAAAGACATTTCTATCTAGAGCAATAGCATATAAAAAATATGGTAAATTATTATTTTTAACAAGCCATAAGCAAAATGATGAATATTTAATACAATCTATAGACAACTTAAAGCAATCTCTTCGCCTCTTATATCGCGCGATCGAACAAGAAATGCGAGAAACCATAACCACATATCAAACAAACATAGAAAAGTATCAACAAGTAGATGCAAATGCCCCCATAGAAGAACTATTTGCTTATTATAATGAGTTAAAATCTATCAAAGGTAAAATAGAATTATCTATTTCGAATGATGTGGAAATCTTAAGTCGCGCTAAAATTCAAACACAAGGAGTGGTAGTAGAATTAGAAAGCTTAATTAAAGAGATATTCGCTGCTAACGAAAGTATATTAACTGTTGTTAATGAATATGAAAGTAAACTATTTGATTCCAGCGTAACCCTAACAGAAAATCATATAAAACAAATAGAAGCATTAAAAAACTTATTAATAATCAACGAAAATCAAAAACCAGAAAAAACATCTAACTTTTTTATATTTATACAACAAATTATTAACGGCATAGAAAAAATTAATGATGAAATAGCAGAAAATATAGAAGAGTCCCCATATAAACAATCACCATTAAAACCTAGTTTAGATGAATCAATAAAAAATAAGTCCCCAACATCTATATCTATTAAATTATTAGATAATCTACTGAAAAAACAAACCATAACTCTTTCTGACGTTAATATATATACTACTAAACAAGACACACCAACACCGAAATCATTTAATAATTTAGATGAGAAATACTCTTACGGCACATCTAATAATAACTGGCAAATTTGGATAATTGCAAAACTCTTACACTTATCTATTCAACAAATAATAGATAGCCTTAATAAAAAATTAAATGATTCTCAAAATGCACGTAAGTCTATACAAAAATATGTAGATGAGGAACCCATTAAACTTGATAATATTAAACAAGAAAAATTTAAATCTATACAAAAAAAAGTATATACAGAGCCTTCAGAGCTTACTAAAGCACAAATAAGCGCCGTACGGAAAATAAAGCAATCGTACCAAATTATAACTATAGCTCAAAGTAAAAAATTTAAATTAACTGAAAATAAATACAGCAATAAAATATCGCCTAATATATTAGTTTATGGAAATCAATCTTGGTCAATAAGACCAACGTTTGAAGAGCTTATATACTTAAATGACAGACAAGAATTTTTACAAGAAGAAAGACTAAAAAAACAACAGCTATATAAAAATAATACTTACACAATAGATCCAATTCTCCTACGACACATTAATATCGCCATCGAATGCCAAAAAAGACAATATGAGACTTTGAATAAATTAAACAAAGAAATTAAAAGTAATATAGCTCAAATATATTGCTTAAAACCACCTACTGATAAACCAAATTTAGATAAAACTCTACAAAACATTGATAAAAGGTTTTCAAAATTAGAGAAAATAGTAGAAGCAAAATTAAAATTTATAAAAGAAAAAATCCAGCCACTCGAAAAATATAAAAATCATCTTACAGCCAAAGTACTAAGGGTATATTTTACATACTTGCAATTAGGAGTAGGTATATTAAAATCTGAGCATGACGAAACTTCTATCAAAGTAGAACAAAATAAAAATATAACGAACAAGCCTAAGGATAAATCTATCAAAGATAACGTTACTAAAAACATAATCCAAACAATTTCAGAAGAAGATATTCTAAAATCCGCAAAAAAATATACTATTTTTGATTTAGAAGAGGAATATACAAGGCTCTCTAATGAACTAAGAAAAATAGTAGATACAAACTATTCAAAAAGTTCAAATCCACCTGACAATAGTTCAGATCAAAGCTATGAAAGATTCTACTCTTCATCTAGATCTCTAAAGACTCCAAGCGATCCCAAAATAAATATAACAATGAGTGGCGCGAATAGTAATAGCTACCGTAGTCTTTGTATATTTAACACTCCAAGCTCAACTCCACCACCTAACAATAAACCACAAATAACCGCAATTAAAACTACAAAGATAACTTAGAAGAAAAATAACTTATTATTATATTTGTATGTATAAAATATATGTGCTAATATTACTCATGTAGATCAATTTTGAGATAACTTGATCTCATATAAAACAAGGAGTGAACAATGAGTAAATTAATTAATTTCTCAAAAGTAACGCTAGGGATAGCTGCGTTATCTTTAAGTACCAGCTTATGGGCTGGTTCAATGTGGGACCCTGTAAATGATACAATGCGCGACTCAACTGAGATTATGAATAATTTTGATAGTCTTGGTATGCGACATGCGATGTCTGGCCCAGTATATATTGTAACAGATAAAGTAACTGGTGCAATGTATGAAATGGACGGCATCAAATGTGGTAAAGTAGTATCAAATAAAAACGCAAGGGTCATGGACGAAGATGCTTTAATGGGTGATAGAATTACCGATATGCGTACTAATCGCTCTGGTATCATCACTGGCATCAAAGATCAAGGTACCATGGAAGTTACCCATGATAATGGCAAAACAGTCCAATATCAATATGTAACTTTCAAAATTAGACCTGATAAATAATCAGGCCTAACCTAGATGCTCCTCGCTAAGATTTGATCTAAGCGAGGAGTTTCCAAAACATCTTTATTCACCTACATCAACAAGCTTAACTCTATCACTACGACGTGTCATTAATTGCTTTAATATATTTTGCTGCTTAGAATTTATAGGTTTACGATGAGCTAATGTGATAGCCGCGATAATCGCAGCCAATAGTATAACCGCCGCAAGTTCAAATGCTAAAAAGTAATCTGTATATAAGACCATTCCCAATGCTTCGGTATTAGATATTGTTGTATTCTGAGTATTTATAACTAAAGAAGCGCTTGTATCATGTTGGTTACTAAATAAAGACTCAACCATAGATTCATGCATAAATTTCTTTGGAATTACCGAAAATAACATTGCACTTAACACTGCAACAACTATTAAACCTATCGGCAACTTCTTATACATTTCCATTTTCACAGATTCTATATCAATATTGAGCATCATAACTACAAACAAAAACAATGTCATGACTGCACCAACATAAACTAAGATCAAAATCAAAGCTAAAAACTCAGCACTAACCATCAACCACAATACCGCGCTTGAAATAAAGGCTAGAACTAAAAATAAAACACATCGTACTGGATTATTTTGCGAAATCACCATAATTGCTGCAATAACAGTAATAGCAGCAAATATATAAAAAATTACTTGTTGTAAAATACTATGCATAATATATATAACCTTACTTTAAACTAACGATATTTAGCATCTGCTTTGCGATCTTCTGCCAATCTCTTTTCCATTAAATCACCAACCGCCAACAATTTCTCTTTAGTCAAAATATTTTGTCCACGTTCTGACATGTGATAGTGTTGAATAGGAGTAACCACTATTGAATCGACCGGACATGACTCTTCACAAAGTCCGCAATTAATACACTTAAATGCATCTATATCATAACGAGTTGTACGCCGTGAGCCATCTTCGCGTGGTTCTGACTCAATAGTTATAGCAAGCGCCGGACACACAGCCTCACATAATTTACAAGCTATACACCTTTCCTCGCCATTAGGATAGCGCCTAAGCGCCAACATTCCTCTAAACCTTGGAGATATTGGTGTCTGCTCTTCTGGAAACTGAACTGTTGTTTTTTTCTTAAAAAAATATTTACCAGTTACCGCTAACCCTTTCAATAATTCCCACAACAAAAAACTGCGGAGGTAATGTTTTATGTATCTATATGTTTTATTCATCCGTTCACTCTTGATATTTAGAACCATGGCTTCACTTTGGCTAATACCATAATGGCAGTTACCACTAACCAAACTATAGTTACTGGAATTAGTACTTTCCAACCAAGCCGCATTAACTGATCATAACGATAACGAGGGAAAGTAGCTCTAATCCACAAATAAACAAATAAGAAAAATATTGTTTTTAATAAAAGCCAAACGAATCCCGGAACAAAGAAGAAGATATCATTCAAAAATGGAATACCTTGAAATGGAGATAACCATCCACCTAAAAACAACAAGGCTAAAAGTACGGAGATTAACACCATGCTCGCATACTCTGCCATAAAAAATAAAGAAAACCCAACAGCAGAATACTCAACATGAAATCCCGCAACAATCTCAGACTCACCCTCGGCTAAATCAAAAGGTGCACGATTAGTTTCTGCTATACCAGCAATCCAAAATACAAGAAACAAAGGCATTAATGGTAAAAACCACCAATGAGTTATACCACCACTTTGTGACATAACGATATCAGTTAAATTCATACTATTTGCAGCAAGTAAAACTCCAACAAAAGCAAAACCCATTGCAATCTCATATGAAATAGTCTGCGCAGCACTTCTTAAAGCACCAAACATCGCATACTTTGAATTTGAGGCCCAACCAGCAATAAGTACCCCATATACAGCTAAAGAACTCATCGCAAAGACAAATAACACCCCAGCATTTATATTTGCAAGTACCAATCCTTCTGAAAAAGGAATAACAGCCCAACCAGCAAATGCTACCGCAATTGAAAAAAGAGGCGCCATAATAAATAGATATTTATTCGACTTAGAAGGTGAGATTATTTCCTTATGAATAAGTTTGATTAAATCAGCAAAAGGTTGCAACAATCCCCTAAACCCAACTCTATTAGGGCCTATTCGTGTTTGAATATAACCAATAACCTTTCTTTCAGCAAAAGTTAAATAAGCAACACCTATTAATAATGGCAGCACTATAGCCAAAATTTTAATTATTATCCACAGCAATATGCCTGTATTTTGGAGCATTTTATTACCTACTTAAATTATTATCCTAAACTATTAGTAATTGATCTACTTAGATCGTTAACAAATATCACTACTACTCAACTACAGAATTTAGGGTTATTGAAGAAAAAGCTTCACCTAAATCAATGGTCTCTGGCATCGCATTTGCAACCCAAACAGCACCATCTGCAATCCTATCATCTATTATTAATGGCAGTGTTATTTCAATTTCCCCCTGGGAAACCGCAGCCTGCTCTACTAAGGAATATTTCTTTGCCGTAGCAGAGTTTACTCTAATTTCTGCCTTTTGCGAAGCTCCACAATGCTGTAATGCTTTAGCTTGTCTAACTAAACTATCTACCCTATATAAAGGCCATTCACCAATGCGATACAATCCAGAACCATTTTCCGGAAGTGATTCTGGATAATATAAACTTCTATTTTCTTTTGCCATTAATTTAAACTGAGTTTTAACTTCAGCCAAGACTTCTTCGCTAGAATTATAATCAAAACCATCGCAGCGTAATACATTAGCCAACACGCGCAATACTTTCCATGCTGGACGTGATTCAGCATAAGGTTTCACAGCTCCTTTTGTAGTTTGCCAATTACCATCAACGTTAATATAAGTGCCAGATGTTTCAGCAAATGGAGATATTGGTAAAATAACGTTTGCACACTCCAATAGTCCTTCTGTGCGAAAAGCTGAAAGCGCAATAACAAATTCTGCCCCTAGCATAGCTTGACGCG
Source organism: Gammaproteobacteria bacterium (assembly GCA_030427555.1). Taxonomy (GTDB): domain Bacteria; phylum Pseudomonadota; class Gammaproteobacteria; order Legionellales; family Legionellaceae; genus 2-12-FULL-35-11. Next base: position 10,752 of record JAUIBC010000017.1, read on the forward strand.
CGGCAAATGGATTAGCAAAATCATAATTTGGCTCTACTGCATGTAACAAATAACCCTTCAACTTAGCTGATATTGCCTCTTGAGTTGACATACCAGGCTCATCAACAAAATGACCAGCCGCACGCCTATTTGGTAACATACCAGCCAGACTCATCCCCGCGCTATTTGCACCATTGGTGAACCGGACAAGTCTCGCTCCTGTTTGCTCTGCGATAAGATAAACTAAAGTACGAATTACCGCTGCTTGAGGATGATTTTCAGTAATTGCTCCAGTTATAATAGCTGTATTTCCCGTAGCTAATGATTTAGCAATAGCTTTTTCAGTTACACCAGGCTTTAATCCATCAATCAATCGGCAAGCTTCTGCGGAAAGTTCATCTTTATTTTTCACACAAGCCACTAAAATACCGGCTAAATTTTGCACTAAATTTTGCGGCCCAGCAATTATTTTATTATCTAGTTTAAATTTAAATGCATAATCGACAGGATTAAGAGCAGATATTTTGGCACCATTTAGACTCGCTTTCCTGACTCTAATTGCAGCAAGTGGTAATTCCTTATCAAGATTACAACCAACTATAAATAAAGCGTCTTGATTATCTATATCCGCATAAGAAATACCATTATCTGGAGCGACAGGTAAGAAATTTTGATCACGAAAATCTGCTTGATGCAATCTATGATCTAAATTTTCAATACCAAAAGTACGTAGCATTTTCTGTAAAAGATATGCTTCTTCTACTGTTGCAGAAGGTGAAGAAAATGCAGCAAACTGCTTAGGTCCATGGTCTTTTAATACGCGCATAATACCACTTGCAGCAAACTCTAACGCATTTTGCCAATTAGTCTTTTCCCATTTTCCATTATTTTTAATGAGCGGCTCAGCTAAACGATTATCATTATTTAGAGCCAAATAACTAAATCTATCTCTATCTGCCAACCAAGTTTCATTAATTTCCTCATTTTCTTTAGGCACTACACGCATAATCTTATTGCGTCTAGTATGCAAATAAACATTTGTGCCTAAACAATCATGCGGTGCAACACTTGCAAATTCAACCATTTCCCACGGACGCGCACTAAATCTATAAGGCTTGGAAGTTAATGCACCTACTGGACAAAGATCTATAATATTACCTGATACCTCTGACTGCATATTATGCTGCACATAGGTACTAATTTGCATTTTTTCACCACGACCTATACCACCAAGCTCTGGCAAACCTGCAATTTCATCACAAAAGCGAACACATCGTGTGCATTGAATACAACGTGTCATCTCTGTTGCTATCAAATCTCCTAAATCATCATCACTTACTGCACGCTTGGCTTCAGTATAATTTGACTCATCTTTACCAAACCCCATAGAAATATCTTGTAATTCACATTCACCACCTTGGTCGCATATAGGGCAATCTAGTGGATGATTTATAAGTAGAAACTCCATAACTGCTTCTTGAGATTCACGGGCAGCTTTAGATTTAGTAAAAATTTTCATGCCATCATTAATTGGAGTCGCGCAAGCCGGAACTGTTTTCCGTGAATTTTCTACTTCTACTAAACACATTCTACAATTAGCCGCAACTGATAGCTTCTTATGATAGCAAAAACGCGGAATATAGATGCCTTGCTCATCGGCAACTTCAATAATCATTTTGCCATTTTCTACTTCGATAGTATTTCCGTCGATTTCAATGGTAGCCATTGTTAACCTTCTTAAATAATTAATGCTTATAAATTAAGCTAAACACCATTACAAACCTTCAAAGTTAAAGGTTCGCACTTAACTAAACTTTAGTCATTTTAACTTACGAATTTTATTAAATCACCCTATTTAAGTGAAAATGACAACACTTAAAATACCTAAAGTCCAGACTTAACTCGCGATTTTTTATTTTTAACAAAATAATCAAACTCATCGCGAAAGTTTCTAACAAAACTTTGCACCGGCCATGCGGCTGCTTCACCTAAGGCACAAATAGTTCTACCTTCTATGCCATTTGCAACATTTACAAGCTTTTCAACATCACCTTGTTCACCATGGCCTGATTTTATTTTATGTAAAAGTCGTACCAACCAACCAGTACCTTCACGGCATGGTGAGCATTGGCCACAAGACTCATCCATATAAAATTCCGCAAGTCGGTATAATGCATCAACCATGCAAGTACTATCATCCATAATAATAACAGCGCCTGACCCTAACCCAGAACCAACCTTTTGCAAGCTATCAAAGTCCATATCTAACTTAAGCATAACGTCTCCTGGTAAAACCGGCATTGATGAGCCTCCAGGAATTACGGCTTTTAACTTATGTCCGTTTCTAACTCCACCCGCTAATTCTAATAATGTTTTAAATGGTGTGCCAAGTGGCACTTCAAAATTTCCAGGTTTATTAACATGGCCACTAACACTAAAACATTTGGTCCCACCATTGTTAGGCTTGCCAAGATCAAGAAACCATTGACCGCCTTTTTCCATAATCACAGGTACAGATGCATATGTTTCTGTATTGTTAATGGTAGTTGGTTTGCCGTATAAGCCAAAATTTGCAGGGAAAGGTGGCTTAAATCGAGGCTGGCCTTTTTTGCCTTCTAATGAATTAAGTAAAGCTGTTTCTTCACCGCAAATATAAGCACCTGCACCCAAATGATTGTGTAAAACAAAATCAATTCCTGAGTTTTGAATGTTTTCTCCAATTAATCCAGCTTCTCTCGCTTCAGCCAAAGCATTTTCAACTCGCTGATATGGCTCCCAAAATTCGCCACGAATATAATTATAACCTACGGTCGCCCCCATAGTATAACCAGCTATCGCCATACCTTCGATTAATTGATGAGGATTATATCTTAATATATCCCTATCTTTGCATGTTCCTGGCTCACCTTCATCGGAATTGCAAACTACATATTTTTGTACAGGGCTAGTGCGATTAATAAAGCTCCATTTTAGTCCTGTTGGAAACCCAGCTCCGCCTCGACCACGCAATGCAGATAGCTTTATTTCATCTATAATTTTCTGCGGAGGTATTTTTTCTTTTAAAATTCGCCGCCATACTTGATACCCACCGATGCTTTCGTAACTCTTTAAGCTCCATGGATCTTTTAAGTGTAATGTACGATAACAAACTTGATTTAATTCGACCATTAATTATGCCTCACACATACTCTTCTAAAATTTTATCAATTTTATCCGTCGTTAAATTTTCATGATAATTTTTGTTGATTTGCATCATTGGTGCATTCACACAAGCCCCCAAACACTCAACAGCTCTTAAGGTAAATAATCCGTCTTTAGTTGTCTCACCAATATTTACGTGCAACTTCTTTTCCAAATAGTTAACTATTTCGCTCGAACCACACAATTTACAAGAGATATTTGTGCATACATTAATCAAATGCTTGCCGGTTGGCTCCAAATTATACATGGAGTAAAAGTTAGCTACCTCATATACCGATATAGGAGGCATATTTAAATAAGCAGCCAAACTATCCATCAAATCAGAAGTCAAATAGCCATGCTCTTCTTGGATAATCATAAGCGCGCTCATAACTGCAGATTGGCGCTGTTCCGCCGGGTATTTTGCAATCCATTTATCTATTTCTTGCAACCCTTCTGAGCTTACAAATTGTTTATTTAGTTTTGTTGCATCATCTACCATTACTAATTGACCTTCTATCTATCAATTTCACCAAAAACTATATCTTGACTTGCTAAAACTGCAACAGCATCGGCCAACATATGTCCTTTTACCATTTCATCGAAACTAGATAAATGCGCAAAACCTGGCGCACGGATTTTCATACGATATGGTTTATTTGCTCCATCAGAAACTATGTAAATTCCAAATTCCCCTTTTGGTGCCTCAACAGCACTATATACTTCACCAGGCGGAACATTAAAACCTTCAGAGTAAAGCTTGAAATGGTGGATAAGTGCTTCCATATCATGCTTCATTGCCACTCGAGATGGAGGAGTAATTTTATGTGAATCCAGTTTAATCGGACCAGGATTTTCGCGCAACCATTCTACACATTGGCGAATAATAGAATTTGACTGCCTAAGTTCCTCAACACGCACTAAGTATCTATCATAACAATCTCCTGTTTTACCAACAGGAATAGAAAATTTCATATTATTATATGCTGCGTATGGTTGTTTTTTACGTAAATCCCACTCAATACCAGAACCTCTTAACATTGGCCCAGAAAATCCCCAAGTCAAAGCTTGTTCAGGAGAAACGACACAAATATCAACCGTGCGTTGTTTCCAGATTAGGTTATCGGTTAGCAATGTTTCATATTCATCCACACATTTTGGAAATCTCTCGGTGAAATCCCAAATAAAATCTAACAAACTACCTTCACGATTAGAGTTCATCTTATCAACTTCACGCTCTGTATGCCACTTTGATGGTTTGTATTTTGGCATTGAATCAGGTAGATCTCTTGCTACTCCTCCAGGACGATAGTAGGTTGCGTGCATTCTCGCTCCGGATACCGCCTCATAACAATCAAAAAGATCTTCGCGCTCACGAAAACAATATAAGAAAACCGTCATAGCACCAATATCTAGTGCCGTTGCCCCAAGCCACAACAAATGGTTTAAAATACGGGTGATTTCGTCAAACATTGTACGAATATATTGCGCGCGAATTGGCGCTTCAACGCCAAGTAGTTTTTCAATTGCTCGCACGTAGGCATGCTCGTTACACATCATCGAAACATAATCTAATCTATCCATATAGCCAATATTTTGCAGATATGGTTTTGTTTCTACTAACTTTTCGGTAGCCCTATGTAACAAACCTATATGAGGGTCAGCACGTTTGATAGTTTCCCCTTCAAGCTCTAAAACCATACGTAACACCCCATGCGCAGCAGGGTGCTGTGGGCCAAAATTAAGAGTATAACTTTGTAAATCTATGCTCACTTAGTATTCCTCACTCATCAATATAACGGCTATCATTTCGAACTACTCGTGGCTCTAAAATTCTTGGCTCAATATCTACAGGCTCATAAATAACTTTTTGTAATTTTGCATCATACCGCATTTCCACATGACCACTCACAGGAAAATCTTTTCTAAACGGATGACCAATAAAACCATAATCAGTCAATATACGACGTAAATCAGGATGGCCAGCAAATAAAACTCCAAATAGATCATAAGCCTCACGCTCAAACCAATTTGCAGACTTCCATATTTCATGTGCAGATGGAATCACTAAATCTTCCTCTGCTAAAAATACTTTTACTCGTAGTCTTTGGTTGTTTTTTACCGAAAGCAAATGATAAACAACCGCAAAACGCTCTTTAAAAGATTTTATATCAGCATCATGTATGTCTGCATGCTGATGAGCCGCTCTACAAAAACCAGTATCCGTTGCACTATTAGTTTCCCACGCTGAATCAGCATAAGACAGATAGTCAACCACACATAGGTCTATTAACTGATCAAAGGCAAAAATATTATTAGTTTTTAATTCTGTCAAAAAACCAATAATAATATTTTTGTTACACTCTACAGTTACCTCAGTACAAGCAATATCAATTGCAGATAAGGAAAATTTATCTTGCGTACGCAAGCTCTCTGCAAGTTTTTCGTATTTAGCCATAACTAAAATGCACCTATCTCAAAAAGCTTAACTAGCTTTAAAGCATGTTTATGATTAGTATCACGCTTCAACCTTAATTATATTTTTACGCCTAATTTTATTTTGCAGCTGAATAATGCCATATAATAGTGCTTCCGCTGTTGGAGGACAACCAGGCACATAAATATCTACTGGCACAATCCTATCACAACCTCGCACAACGGAGTAAGAATAATGGTAGTAACCACCACCATTAGCACAAGAACCCATAGATATAACCCAACGTGGCTCAGCCATTTGGTCATAAACTTTACGCAAAGCTGGGGCCATTTTATTACATAAGGTTCCAGCAACAATCATTACATCAGACTGGCGTGGACTAGGGCGAAAAATAATTCCAAATCTATCTAAATCATAACGAGCAGCGCCTACATGCATCATTTCTACCGCACAACATGCTAGACCAAAAGTCATAGGCCACATTGAACCACTATGAGCCCAATTAAATATTCTATCAACTGAAGTAGTCAAAAAACCTTGCTTTTTGAGCTGTTCAATAGGTTGTTCTATTCCCATTCTAAAGCACCTCGCTTCCACTCATAGATAAAGCCTATCACTAATACGCCTAAGAAAATCATCATAGCAGCAAATCCACCCCAGCCTATTTTGCGCAAGACTAAAGACCATGGAAAGAAAAATGCCGTCTCAAGATCGAAAATTATAAATAAGATTGCTACCAAATAAAAACGCACATCAAAAGGGATATGCGCGCTTTCAAACTCAGAAAATCCACATTCATATGGAGAATCCTTAGCAGCATCCGGCTTTCTTAAAGAAAGCAATTTCCCAACACCAGTTAGGGCTATGCCTAAACCAAAGCCCACTAAAATAAAAACAAGAATAGGTAAGTATTGTGTTAACATTATTTCACCCAAAATTATAGCAACCGTCATAATAACCGATATATTTGCTTACGAAAAGACACTGGCACAACAAATTTGCATACTATACCCAAGAAACTTCAAAATGCAACTTTTATCCTAGCAATTATTTAAGCTATAAGCGTATTTTTTGTTTTTTTATGTTACAATGATTGTGCGATAAGCTATCTACAACCCAGGAATTACCCATGAAGACAATACTTCAATCATACAAATTAGGTTTGTTTCAAAAAAAGTTTTGGCTACCAAATATAATTTCAGGAGTTATAGTTGGGGTAGTAGCACTACCTTTAGCTCTTGCATTTGCTATAGCATCTGGAGCTCAACCAGAACAAGGATTGTATACAGCCATCGTTGCTGGGTTATTGGTATCCATTTTTGGTGGATCTCGTATGCAAATTGCAGGCCCCACTGGAGCTTTTGTCGTAATTTTAGCTGGAGTAACTGCAAAATACGGTATAGATGGATTACAAACAGCAACCCTACTCGCCGGCTGTATATTATTTCTAATGGGATTTTTTAAACTTGGTAGCATAATTAAATTCATACCTTACCCAGTCATAGTTGGCTTTACTGCTGGTATTGCGATAGTAATCTGGGTTGGGCAATGGCAATATTTCTTTGGCTTACCAGCTCCAACTGGAACTCATTTCCATAATAAATTACTTAGTCTGATTACATCTTTTCCAAAATTCAACCTTAATTCGACGTTAATAGGGCTATCTTCCTTAATAGTGGTTATTTATGGCAATAAAATTAGCTTTTTAAAACGAATTCCTGGTCCGCTTTTAGCTTTAATTTATGCTACGGTATTGTTTGCAATATTTAAATTTGAAGATGTTGCAACAATTGGCTCGACTTTTGGCGGTATACCTCAAGGATTACCAACATTCAAACTACCAAATTTAAGTCTGGATAGAATTATTGAACTAATGGGTCCTGCTTTTGCAATAGCTATGCTCGGAGCAATCGAATCTTTACTATCTGCTGTAATAGCTGATGGTATGTCAGATACAAAACATGACTCCAATCAAGAATTAATCGGACAAGGCCTGGCAAATTTAATTACACCAATGTTTGGTGGGTTTGCTGCAACTGGCGCTATAGCGCGTACCGCTACCAATATACGCAATGGCGGTAATAGCCCATTGTCTGGTATAGTGCATTCATTAACTTTAGTGTTAGTAATTTTATTTCTAGCTCCTATGGCAACAGATATTCCTTTAGCAGCACTATCTGCAATATTATTTGTGGTTGCTTGGAATATGAGCGAAATCAAACACGTAGTGAAACTTATAAAGAAAGCGCCCCGCGCTGATATTTTGATTTTATTAGTAACTTTGGCTTTAACAATATTTACAGACTTAGTTATTGCTGTAAATATTGGTGTTCTTCTCGCAATAGCTCACTTTATTATGGGCATGTCTAGTAGCACAGAAATAATATCGCATTCACATGAAGATTTAATAAACGAATTACCGAATAATCAAGAATTAGCGGTTTTATCTGAAGACATATTAGTTTATTCTATAGATGGGCCAGTTTTTTTTGGCGCAGTTAAAAATTTTGAGCATGCTTTAGCCAGTACTCATAATGATCCTAACGTATTAATTATTCGCTTACGTTGGGTACCATTAATTGATTTTACTGGTCTACAAGCTTTAGAAGAAGCTATAATAGACTTACAAAATCGTGGAGTCCATGTAATTCTTTGCGGAGCAAGGCCTAAAATAGAAGATAAACTGCGAAAAGCTGGAATAATGGACCTACTTGGTCAAAATAATTTCGCGAACGAATTATCAAAAGCTCTGACTATCAGCAAAAATATTATTGCAACTAGAAGTCAAACAGCTTAGCTGTTTCAAAAGCACTTGTGATTTACATTATAATGATATTTTTTTTAGTCTATAGTCTATTGATAATTAATATTGAGGATTTATGGGTAATAAAAAAATAACTATATGTGGAACTAACGTACATCCAGGAGAATCGGCTAATTTAGCTTTGCCTTTACCTGAGCAATACTCTTGTGCCCCTTTATATATGCCAATTAAGGTAATCCATGGCACCCAAAAAGGGCCTTGCTTAGTGATATTTTCCGTATTAAAAGGCACGGAACTAAATGGCTTGGAAATAGCAAATAGGATAATTAATACTATACTGCCAAAGCAAATTTCTGGCACCATCATAGCTATCCCGGTTATGAATGTTTATGGTCTGACTCATTACCCATCTACATTACCAACAGATAATAAAGGGTTAGCTAGCTGCTTCCCTGGTAATGAGGAAGGATCATATGGTGAAAGAATTGCGCATTTAATTACTCAAGAAATTTTTAAAAAAGCTGATTACTGCATAGAATTACAAACTGGTGGTATAAACCATAATATTCTGCCACAAGTATATTGTAATTTCAGTAATGAAGAGGCTAAAAAGTTAGCTAAAGTATTTAGGGCTCCGGTTATCACTAATGTTTCTTTAGAAGACAATTTTCTGCGCCAAACAACAGAAGAGCTACAAGTGCCATTATTGGTATACCAAGCAGGCGAGGCAATGCGTTTTGATGAGAATGCAATTACGCTTGGTGTAGATGGAGTCAAAAATGTAATGCGGGCTATTAATATGTTAGAAAAAGAGCCTATTCAGGAAATGTCACCAATTTTTTCTAGAGAAGAAGATTGGATAATTGCACATAAAGGTGGCATTTTACACACAAAGGTTACTCTCGGACAAGCGATAAAAAGCGGTCAAACAATAGGTAATATTAGTGATCCATTTGGAGCAGATGTAATTGAACCTATAAAATCATCCCAAGATGGTATCGTCGTAGGAGTAAATACATCTCCTCTTATTCATGAAGGATTACCTATTTTCAAAGTCGCTTCTTTTCTAGATTATGATAAAGCAGAAACAATCATAGATGAGTGGAATAAAAAACAACCAGACAGTTATAAAATATAACTTTAGGTTGCGTTTTATCAAATTTTATATATTAAAGATAATCCAAAATAAAATATTTTAAAGTATCTTTATTATACAATTTTAAAAGTTATAAATTATGAATGATAATAAATTAAAAATTAAAGGATTCATTGTTTGGGGAATATGCGCGCTATTCTTTTTGTACGAATTTTTTTTGCGAACTGTCATAGGTACCTATCAATATTCCATTATGCAAAATTTGCATTTAACATCTTTTCAATTCTCTTTATTAAGCTCAACTGTTTTTCTAGTGGTTTATGGCATCATGCAAATTCCTGTAGGGATAATTGTTGATAACATAGGTTTGAAAAAAGCTCTACTTTTAGGAGTTATTTTTTGTACCATTTCCACACTTGGATTTGCCAGCGCTGAAAATTATCTAACTGCCTTAGCTTTTAGAATGTTAATGGGATTAGGCGCATCTTTTGGCTTTGTTTGCTTACTAGTGGCTGTATATGATTGGATGCCTCACAAATATAGTGCTCTGTTTATCGGCCTATCCCAGTTTATTGGTACCATGGGGCCGATGATTGCGGCTGGCCCATTATCTAGCATAATATCTACAACGGGAATAAGCCCAAGATTAATTTTTTTATATTTAAGTGGATTGGGTACGATATTAACATTGCTAGTCTTCTTCTTTGTAGAAAATAATCAGCATGTAGCTGGTAAATATGTGATTCTTTACAAATCTGAGAAGATTTTAACTTCTTTACGTCGTTTGTTTTCTAAAAGCCAAGCATGGTACATAGCTTTATTCTCTGCATGTGTATATTTTACTATAGAATATCTTTCTGAAAACGAAGGTAGAGCTTTTCTAGCTTTAAAAGGCATCTCTATAGATACAGCATCTTACATGATTACATTTGCTTGGATAGGTTATGCCATTAGTTGTCCTTTATTAGGGTTAATTTCAGATTTGTTAGAGCGTAGAACAATTATCATGAAAATTTGTGCATGTATTTCTTTGCTAGCAATAATAATGATTTTATATTCAACAAGCGCTCATGTTATTTACAGTTCGTTTTTTCTCTTAGGAGCAAGTGCGGGTGGGCAAAGTATTGGCTTTGCAATTATTGCCGAACAATTTAAAAAGCACTTTGTTGCGGTAGGATTTGGCCTAAATAATACAATGATAACAGCTATTTCTGCAGTTAATGCTCCTGTTATTGGTGTTATGCTAGACTCTATCAGCTCTGGAAATGTTGCTTCACTTAATAATTATTTATATGTATTTAATATACTTATTATTTTCTCTTGTATTGGATTAATCATGGCCATGTTTTTAATAAAAGAAACCTATTGTAAATCATCTGCTGATTTCACTATATTAGGCCCTTAATCACGAAAATTATTAAACTGCAAAGGCAATTCTATTTTAGAGTTTTTCAGAAACGCTATACTATCTTGCAGATCATCTCTTTTTTTACCAGTTACACGAACTTTATCACCTTGAATAGATGCTTGAACTTTGATTTTTGAATCTTTTAATTCTTTAACAATTTGCTTTGCTATAGGTTGATCGATTCCCTGTTTAAACACCATAGTTAAAGAAAAAGTGCGTCCACTATGTACAGGCTTATCTTCTACCTCAACTCCAGAAGTATTTACTCCTCTGCGCACACAATTATTCCTAAGTATCTCTTCAAGCTGCCTTACTTGAAAGTCTGACTCAGATTTTAATGTCACAGTTAATTCACTTAATTGGATACTTGCCTCAACATCACGAAAATCAAAACGTGTTCCTAATTCTCGATTAGCATTATCAACCGCATTACGTAATTCTACTTCTGAAATTTCTGAAACTATATCAAATGATGGCATAACAATATCTCTTACTAAATTCGATTATTTATAAATACGCAAGAATCCTCTCATATTTATAAAAGACTATCAATGGTATATAAGCAAATATGTGCTATGCTCTATTAGGGTATGGATAAGTGATAACATGGATATCTAATGTTACCAGTTCCAAAGTAAACTTTTTTGGTATATATATGGAGCATTTATGCAAACTTTGATTTCAATTTGTGCCATAATAATTTGCCTTATTTGTGTTATTGGCATTCATGAACTAGGGCACGGAATAGCAGCTAAAATATTTGGTGTTAAAATTCAAAAAATATCTTTAGGTTTTGGCCACACGCTTTTTAGCTGGAAGTCTAAAGCCGGTTATACAGTCGACTTAAAACCTTTGTTAATAGGTGGTCGAGTACATCTTTATAATAATAGAGTCAATCAAGTTGCAGATGCTGAACAATTATATTGTTTTGATAAACAACCAATTTGGATTCGTATAATTATCTTACTCTCTGGATCTTTTGCTAATTTAATTGTAGCTTTTTTAGCGTTAGTTTTTATGCTAATGCTTGGTTTTAACCAATTAAAACCCATAGTTGCAGAAGTACAACCTAATAGTAATGCGGCTCTTGCTGGGCTAAAATCTAATTCTGAAATAGTATCTATCAACAATCATAAAACAACTTATTTTCGCGACGTTGCCATGCAATTAATTATGCATGTTGGGGAAAAAAATGTGAAAATGATTGTTTGTAATGCTGACAATACTTGTCAGCAAGCAGAAATTAATTTAGATATTTGGAATAAAGACTCTAAAGATTTCTCTATGTTTTCTGCAATTGGCTTTACTCCTAAAGACATAGAAGAGAATACTATTCACGTTCAAGGATTAAGTTTTAGCGCGGCTATTCAAAAAGCTATACAACAGTTAGTAGGCCTTATGTGTTTTTTTATGATTATGCTAAAACAGATATTAACTGGCCATATTCCTTTTGCCGCATTAATAGGTCCTTTCAAATTTTTTGAAGCAATCATTGACTCATTTGCTCAAGGCCTTTCAATATTTTTGTATTTTATTGCGAATTTTAGTCTGGCAATGGCTATTGCCAATCTGCTACCAATCCCAACTTTGGATGGCGGTTCAATAATTTATAGTTTTATTGAAAAAATACGTGGTAAACCTATGTCTGTTGCATTAGAAATATTAATTTATCGTCTAGTATTTATTGCTTTTGCACTATTCTTTGTGCAATTAATAATAAATGATCTTAAGTATTATTTTTAAATTATGTATAATTAATTTTTCAACCTAGCACAAGACGGAGAAAATAATGGCACGAGGAATAAATAAAGTTATATTAATTGGCCACGTAGGCAATGATCCTGAGGTAAGATATATGCCAAACGGTAATGCCGTTGCAACAGTTTCTATTGCTACAACAGAATCGTGGAAAGACAAACAAACTGGGGATCGTCAAGATCGCACAGAATGGCATCGCGTAGTTTTTTTTAATAGATTAGGCGAAATAGTTGGCGAATATGTACGCAAAGGTTCGAAGGTTTATATAGAAGGTTCATTAAGAACTAGAAAGTGGCAAGATCAGCAAGGCCAAGATCGTTATACAACAGAAATTGTCGCCAACGACTTGCAAATGTTAGATAGCAAAGGCAATGCTAACATGCCAGACGATGCACCAGCACAACATTTCGAAAGTGCTCCAGAAAGCAAGAAAAAATCCAATAACATGCAAGTAGATGCTTTAGAAGAATTAGATGACGACATTCCATTTTAGATGGTCACCTAAGAATATAATGCAAATTATA
>JAUIBC010000018.1 GCA_030427555.1 Gammaproteobacteria bacterium
TTGATAATTAGTATCCCTGCTAAAAGTAGTGTTAGACTTTATTAAAGCGAATTACTTAAGCTATTTAAATAGCTTAAGTTTAAAAGTTTAGCAATGATGTCAATTATCAGCAAAAGGCTTATACTGGGCTTTGGCCATTTTTTAAAAAAGTTTTAAATATGCCGTCTTTGCGAACGAAGTGAAGCAATTGTAAGTTAATTTTATAAAAATAGCTAAAGTCCAGTTATATTATAACTCAAAGGACGTTCAAATTGTCAACATCAATTCAAAATCACTCCCGTTAGAGAAAATATTGATCAAAAGAGATCTTGTACTAACTTTTTTCAATATACTGACAAGGGTTTTGCGTAAGTCGCTATCTAATCAAAAACTGTTGGGGAATTATCTTTTACTAACTTATATAATTTTTTTAATTGCAACTCTGTAACTCTAGGTGTTGATAGCGGTGGAATATTATCCATAGCAAAAAAATCTATTTCTGAAATTTCAATATTCTCATGAGCTTTGCCTGATATATATTCACAATGGAAAAAACATTTGTAAATATGTGGCCAATGTAAAGGATGATCATGTTTTAATTTATCCCATAACGCTAAAAGTTTAATAACTTTAACTTTATACCCAGACTCTTCTTTAGTTTCTCTAACCACAGCCTGAGATGGGGTTTCACTAACATCAGCAAAACCACCTGGCAGAGTCCACAAACCATCTGAGCGTTCTTTTACTAGTAGTATTTTATCATTCTTCAAAACAAACGATCTAACATCTATTTTAGGAGTTGCATAACCTTTTTCTATACTAAAAATCTGTTTAATATCATCGAGATCCTTATCAGTACATAATGCTGCTAGTTCTGCGCTAATCGCAGTTAATCTCTTATATCGCTCTATATCAAACTCATTTTTTGTAAAAGTTAAACCTACCTGCGAGATAGCTTGTATTTCTGATATAAGCTTTAACCATTGTTTATGTCTATCTCGCATAGAATTCTCCTTAAAAATTATCTTTTAGCTTGCGAAGATATGTAAAAGTTTCTAAATCATTCTTAGGTGTAAAATGAAAATTATGTTGCAAGTTTTTTAAAACTGTAGCTTGGTCGCAACGTAAAAATGGATTGAACTTACGCTCATCAACAAGCCTAGACGGTAACGAAGAATTTCCCTGTGAAATAAGCTCTTTAACCTCTGCTATTTTATTTTGAATAGCCAAGTTATCTGGCTCGATGCTTTTAGCAAACTTTAGATTGTTTAATGTATATTCATGCGTACAATAAATAAGGGTATCATCCGGTAAACTACTCAACTTTTGCAACGATTCATACATTTGCTGCGGAGCGCCTTCAAATAAACGACCACACCCTGCGGAAAATAAAGTATCGCCACAAAATAATATGTTATTTTGCTGATTATAATAAGCTATATGCCCAAGAGTATGGCCTGGAATAGCAATAATTTTAAAAGAAATATCAAGGGAATCTATAAATATTTCTTGGTTATCTTGTAAATTATGAGTTACCCCAGCAATATCTTCTCGCAATGGACCATAAACATTTACCCGATAACGCCTAATTAAATCTGCAACACCACCTATATGATCAGTATGATGATGAGTTAGTAAAATATCTGTTAACCTTAATTCTGATTTTTCTAAAAAACTCTCTAAAGGAGCGGCATCGCCTGGATCAACTACAGTTACTGTTCTCTTTTTATCATTAATAAGCAACCAAATATAATTGTCATTAAATATTGGTAAATACTGAATATTCATCTTTGTATTATTATTTTAAATTAAGATACTTTAAGTATATACCTAAGGCATTTCAAAATGCGATATTTTAGGCTATATGATTTAAAAAAAGCATTATAAACATTCAAATGAATTATTATTAAAAGCTGTATCGTCGGTGCCAATAATAGAATTAAATTTATTTATAATCTTTTGCTTATCCACATCATCTATTATATACGAATCACGTTCTTTAAACTTGGTATTATAATAAGAAGATATAACTGACTTAGATATTGGCTGTGATATAAAAGTAATGAATACCAGTAAGGAAATACTTCCTAATATTGTATAACCATCAATTTTATAAAACAGGTTAAACATATTTACTAATAAAGGCGCATAACTAGAAGAAGAGATTGCTAGAGAAAATGCAAAGCAACCAACAATAAAAGCAAATATACTTGCTATAGCTATAAAAGCAACAAATTTACTAGCCTTATCGTGAAACCTTGCATTATTTATAAAAGCTGTATTTTTATTTCTTATAAATTCTTTAACATTATTCAAATGCAACTTTAGCATTATATCGATTAATTCATTGCAATTGTTTACAGGTAATTTTGAGTTGCATAATAACGCAAGAGATTCATGATTTTTTATAATAGATTCTGCTTCTTGCAAAACAATACTAACCGCATCTTTACTTTTTGATGATATTGCAGTTTGACGAATTGCTTGCACTAGAGCATCTAATTTATTTTTTAATTCTTGTCCTGATTGTTGGCAATCAAGAAATCGCATAATAAACCCCTAAAAATTATCTAACAGGACTTAGTTGCAGAACTATTTGCATCTTTGCCTATAAGATTGTATTGCTCGGCTATTTTATCCATATCTTCTTGACTTATAGTTAACAATTCATGTTTTTCAAAAGTTTTTTCAAATTTATTTATATTACTGTCATGAGAAGAAGATATAACAGAATGAAATATAGGATATGATAAAAAAGCAATAAATGGGGCTACAAACATGCTTCCAAAAAGTGCATATGCGTTAATTTGCAAAAACAAATTAAATGCTGTCATCGCTAAAGCTGTGTGACCATAAGCTGCAAAAAATATAGAAAAAGCTGCGTAACCTAAAATCATAATAGCTAAGATTGCCATACCAGTAAAAAAAAGAGTTTTTCTAACCATATCGTAACGTTGCTTGTTATTTATAACAGCATACATTTTGTCGTTATATATCTTGTTTCTAACTGCATATAAAGGAGAACCATTAATTTCTTTATTAGACGGTAAGGTTAATATTTCATTTATTAATTCATCGCATTTTTCAGTAGCTAACTTATTATCTGAATGTAACAAAGATAATGATTTACTATCTCGCATTAAAAATTTTGCTCTTAACAAGACGAGATTAATTGCTTCTTGTTCTCTTGATATTTTCGATTGCTGAATTGCTATTACTAAATTATGTAATTTATTCCTTAATTCTTGTACCTTTGGATCTTGAGCAAATAATGGCATAATAAACTCTTAAAAAATCTCTATGTAAGCCACATTTTACATAAAATGGTAAATTTGTCAACTTTTTGACAAAAAACAACCTAAAACACAGAGCTCTAATTTACTTCTATTTTTTGCAGTTCGGTATTCTTTCGTTTTTCATGCCAGGTTTGCAATAGTACATATAAAACAGGAACTAGTACTACTGCTAGGCAAGTTGAAGCAAGCATGCCACTACACACAGCGATTCCTATAGAACGCCTTGCATTTGCACCAGCTCCTGTTGCAAACACTAATGGTAATACCCCAAAAATAAAGGCAAAAGATGTCATAATAATTGGGCGAAATCTAATTTTAGCTCCCATAACAGCCGCTTCAATTATCGATTTTCCATGATATTCGCGCTGCTCACGTGCTACTTCAACTATCAAAATAGCATTCTTTGCGGCTAGCGCAATAAGCAATAATATACCGATTTGAGTATACATATTGTTATCTATACCTAATAAAGATAAAACCAATACAGTACCTACCAAGGCCAAAGGAATACTAAATAGCACAGCACAAGGAGTTACCCAACTTTCATATTGACCAGATAAAATTAAATATACCAAAATCAACGACATAGCAAAAATTAAGTAACTTAAACTACCAGCCTTCTTTTCTTGATAAGCAGTACCAGTCCATTCAAAACGTACCCCATCTGGCAAATATTCTTTAGATATTTTCTCCATAATTTTAATAGCTTCACCAGAACTATACCCCGTACCAGACATCCCATTTATTAACGCAGAGGGATAAAGGTTATATAAAGATATCAAAGATGGACCTAAAGTTTTTTTAATATCAGTTAATGTGCCAATAGGTACCATTTGCCCAGTATTATTTCTAACATAAAAATGACGCACATCTCTTGGAGTCATCCTGATTTCTGGATCTGCTTGAACATAAACTTGAAATACTTGACCAAATTTAGCAAATAAATTTACATATGAAGAACCAAGGTAAGTTTGTACAGTATCAAAAGCATCACTTAAAGGCACGCCTAGGCTTTCAGCTTTGGTACGGTTAATTGGTGCCAATACTTGAGGAGCTGATGCTCGAAAGGTCGAAAGCAAGTGAGATAGTTCTTTACGATCCTTTGCTATATTTATAACCCCGTCTGTTGCATCCTGTAATTTAATATATTCAAAACTGCCATCGGTAAGCTCAACTTGCATTTGAAACCCACCTGATAAACCTAAACCTTGAATAGGAGGCGGGACAACAATCATAACATTTGCATCCATAGTCTCTTTAGCAATTTTATTTAATGCCATATACATATTACGTAAATCTAATTTAGCCCCTCGTTGCGCCCAACTTTTCAAAGTTACATAAACAACCCCAGCATTAGCCAAATTCGCATTATTATCTAGTAACGATATACCATCAATGCTAATAACATTATCAACACCATCAACTTTTGCAATTTTCGAGCTTAATTCATTAATAACTTGCTCTGTCCTATTTAAGCTTGCTCCATCTGGCAACATCACGTTAACAACCAGATAACCTTGATCTTCAATCGGAATAAATCCAGTTGGAACACGCATTAATCCAACAATAGCTAATATAATTAAAATAGCACCAATAACGCTTACTTCTTTACTTCGATGCGTCAATTGGCTAATAAAATTTACATATTTCTCTTCTATTGGATTATAAATCCTATCAAAAGTCCTATAGAAAAAGTTCTTTTTCTTATTTGGATCTATTGGCTTTAACCAAAGTGCACATTGAGTTGGCTTTAAAGTAAGTGCATTAATCGCGCTTAAAAATGCTGTCGCGGCTATAACCAAGGCAAATTGTGCATACATAGCGCCGGTTAATCCTGGCATAAAACCTGCTGGAACAAAAACTGCCATTAATACTAAAGTTATACCAATAATTGGTCCCATAAGTTCATGCATAGCTCGTGACGCAGCAGGTTTAGGTTGCATTCCTTTTTCAATGTGTTGACTCACCCCTTCAACTATTACAATTGCATCATCTACAACTATTCCTATAGCTAAAACTAAAGCTAAAAGTGTCATTAAATTTATTGTATATCCTAATAAAAACATCGCAATAAATGCACCAATTATTGTAATAGGAACCGTAGTAGCCGGCACCATAGTCGCACGCAAATTCTGCAAAAAGACCATTATAACTATTAATACTAATATTCCCGCTTCAAATATAGTCTTATATACTTCATGGACAGATTCTTGAACAAATACTGTAGTATTAAATGGTATGCTATACTCCATGCCAGGCGGAAACTTCTTTGCCATTTGTTCAACCGCCTTATGCACCGCAGCCGAAACTTGAAGAGCATTAGCGCCAGGCAATTGAAATATTCCTATAGCAGCTGTCGGATGACCATTTAAACGCGCATTTTGACTATAACTAGCTGAACCAAGTTCAACTCTACCAATATCACGAATGCGTACTACTTTAGCACTACTTGATGAATCAGCCATTTGATTTGGCATCCTTGATATTGTCTTAACTATTATATTTTCAAATTTTTCAGGCGTAGTAAGTTGCCCAGGAATATCTACTGTCAATTGAAATTGATTACTATTTGTCATTGGCGGTGAACCAATTTGGCCTGCCGAAATTTCTTTATTTTGATTTTTTATCGCATTTAATACATCACTAGGATTTAACTGATATAAATACATCTTTCTAGGATCAAGCCAAACTCGCATTGCATAAGATCCTGCGCCAAATATAACCACACTACCAACCCCTGGTATTCTTGATAGCTCATTTTGCATATAGATGGTTGCATAATTATTTAAAAATAAACCATCATATTTACCACTTTTAGAATTTAAAGTTATAAACTCCAAAATTGCCGTAGATTTTTGTTGAACTTTAACTCCTTGTTTTTGTACAGAATCAGGTAGTTTTGCAAGAGCAGACTGAACTCTGTTTTGCACCAACATTTGCGCTAAATTTAGATCTGTACCAATCTCAAAAGTTACAACCAAATTATAAGAACCATTATTACTATTAGTTGATTGCATATATAACATCTTATCAACACCATTAACTTCCTGTTCGATTGGCAATGCAACCGTTTTAACTAAGGTTTTAGCATCCGCACCAGGATATGTAGTAGATACTTGAATAGTTGGAGGAACAATATTCGGAAATTGAGCGACCGGTAAAATGCCAATCGCAATAGCGCCAAGAAACACTATTATTAGTGATATTACGTTTGATAATACCGGCCTTTCTATAAAAAAATCTGCGATCATTTGCTATTAATCTCTCTAGATACAGGAACCACTTGCTTTCCTGGTGTGGCGTTATGCATACCTGATACAATTAAATTATCATCTACAGTCAATCCATCAAGTATAACGCGGCGACCACGAGTTACTGAACCCAAAGTAACACGTTTTATATCGACAAAATTGTCCTTATTGGTCACTAAAACATATGGCCCTATTTGATCATATAAAACAGCAAAATCTGGAATAACAACTCTCAAAGTAGGATCTGTAATAGGAATTCTAACTTGCACAAAAAGACCAGGTAACAAAGCGTAATCTTCATTTTTTAATAATGCACGAAATTCTAAAGTACCAGTTGATGCATTTAAGCCTGTATTTACATAATTCATTTTGCCTTTATGCAAAAATTTACGCTCATTTTGCGTTTTAACTTGTACAGGAATAGAATCCATATTTTCAGGATTAAAATTTTGCTTTTTCGCAATTTCACGTATTTTAATCAAATCTATTTCATTTAAATTAAAATAAACATAAATTGGATCTATTATTTCTATAGTCGCAAGCTTAGTCGTCTCATTATGCCCAACTAAATTGCCAACATTTACTAAATGACGTCCAATCCTGCCATAAAATGGAGCTAAGACCTTAGTATAACTATAATTAATTGCCGCAATATGTTCATCGGAAATAGCTTTGGCAACGCCAGCCTTAGCCTCATCCCTTTTTGCTTCCCATAACTGTACGTTATTGAGCGACGTAGCATTCTTAGCAAACATTTTCTTTTGACGTTCATGTTCTATGGATGCATATCTATAAGATGCTTTCTTACCCATTAAATCTGCTTGCGCACCTTTAAGCTTTTCCAAATATGTTTGTTCTTCAATTACAAAAAGCTCTTTACCTTTTTCAACAAAACTGCCATCAGTGTAATCTTGCTTTTCTAAAAATCCTTCAACACGCGCCACTAAATCGACAGATTTATAAGAAACTGCGGTACCAGTTTGAGTTACATATTCAACTATCTTTTTAGATTTTGGATGTTGAATAATAACACTTGGTAACGGTACCTTAGAAGTCTCATAATTTATTATGTCTTTTACTATCCAATACACGACCAATATAGCTGAAAATGCCAATAGCCAAGTTTTAACTTTTTTTAATTTAGTATCTATATCCATTATTTTTACCAATTAGGTAAGTACAATTCTGCTAATCTATCGCGCTTTGTCCTTGGTGGAATATGATTTTTTTGCTTTAACAAATTCCCCCAATAAGTTCTGCGCGCCATTTCTTGTTTTATTTCATTTGCAACAATATCATTACATCCACGAATTTGCCAGCCACCTCCTAAAGAGCGATACAACATGACTAATGCATTAGGCACATCTCCTTCAGCTTCAGTAAGTGCTTTTTGCACATTTAATTGAATGTTTTGTGCAATTATTACCGAAGTAAAATCAGTTTCACCTTCTTTATAACGTATTATTGAAATTCCAGTAGCTTTGGTAGATGCCTGACTTGCAACTTTATACTCAGATACTGCCTTTTTCGACTGAATAAATCCTGTTATATTATCTTGGATCTCTTGCTGCGCAGTAAGGACTACTTGTAAATATGATAGTAATGCCTCTTGAAATGCCGCATCTTGCTGGCGAACCATATTAGTCAATTGCCCATAATTTAATATTGGCCAAAGCACGCTAGGACCAACAAAAGCCATTCTATTTGCCCAATTAAATAATTCAGATAAAGAAGAATTATTTATATCATTTGAAGAAAAACCAAATGTTCCAGACAATGAAAAAGCAGGAAAAAGTGTTGCTTTAACCGCACCAATCCCTTCCAATTGAGCAATCGCCTTTAAACGAGACTCATATACATCTGGACGATAATTAATTGACTCCATTGGGATACCAACCGCAACCTCTGTTGGTGCTTTAGGGATGCCATAACTCTTTGCTATTAAATTATTAACCTTATCAGGAGTTTCTCCAAGTAAAACACCCAATTTATCTTTACTACGCTGTAAATCTGCTCTTACTCTAGGTAAAGATGCTTTTGTTTTATATAGTTCTGTTTTAGCAAACTGTAGATCTAATTGATTAGTCTCACCTTCTTCATATCTTGTCTTTGCAATATTATAACTAGTCTCTTGAATCTTTATATTTTTCTCAATTACTTTTATCAACTCTTCATCAGTTCGAATACTTATATATGTCGATGCAATGTCTGCTGTTAAACTAACTAATGCGCTATCATAAGCAGCATAAGAAGATAAAAATCCAGCATCATCGGAGAGTATTTTACGCCTATATTTACCCCAAAAATCTAATTCCCAATTTGCTGACATACCTAATAATGCTGTAGTAAAAGATGGCGGCAAAACAAATTGAAATTCTTGTCCGCCTATACGTTGATAAGTTAAATTAGAAAGAAAATTTTGTTTTTGTGGGTAAAGACTACCAACTGATTGCGCAAGCAATGCTCGAGCTTTTAATACTCTCGTCGCTGCTATTTGCAGATTGTAACTATTCCTATAACCTAAGTTAATTAAACAACTTAACGTGGGATCATGAAAAACTTTCCACCAGTAGGCATTATGTATTGGAGTTTCATGAACAGTTTTACCTGGCTCAACCCAATGCTGAGCTACTCTCTTTGTTGGTTCTATATAATCTGGCCCGACCATAAAACATGATGTCAATAATAATAATGACACAATGGATATTATTTTTATTAATTGCGCCACCATGAAAAACTGTCCACCATAAATTACATATCAACTTATAATCACAAAAAAATCAATCAAAGTCTAGAGTATACGCGGGTTTACACATGAAAAAATCTTATTTCTTACAGAAATTCATACGTTCAAAAACCTTCTAAAAAATCCAAAATTGCGCAAAGCAAAAAGTAAGTAAAACTTCATATAAAAAAAATCCCTGCTAAGCAGGGACTTAAAATAGTACTATTCGGCATCGACCTCTTCTAACTTAGCTGGTCTATCCACTAACTCAACTATAGCCATCGGTGCATTATCACCTAATCTAAAACCACACTTTAGTACTCGCACATACCCTCCAGGTCTTTCTTTGTACCTAGGACCAAGTGTTGTAAAAAGTTTACCAACCGCACTTTTAGAACGTAATTTACTGAAAACGTTTCTTCTAGCAGCTACACTATCATTTTTGCCACTTGTTATAAGAGGCTCAACATAACCTCTTAATTCTTTAGCTTTTGCTAAAGTGGTTTTAATTAATTCATGCTCTATAAGAGAACAACTCATATTTGCAAACATTGCTTTTCTATGGCTGCTTCTTCTTCCAAAACTTCGGCCAGACTTTCTGTGGCGCATAACTTCTACTCCTACTCTTTCTCGCCTACAAACTTAGGCGGCCAATTCTCTAAAATCATTCCAAGCATTAAATTTCTAGATGCCAATACATCTTTTATTTCAGTCAAAGATTTCTTGCCCAAATTAGGTGTTTTAAGTAATTCGCTTTCAGCTTTTTGTACTAAATCACCAATTAGATAGATATTTTCTGCTTTCAAACAATTTGCTGATCTTACAGTTAACTCAAGGTCATCTACCGGCCTTAACAACATTGGATCAAAATCTTCAAGGTTATTTTTATCTACTTCTTCCTCTTCATAGCTTAAATCTACAAAAGATGCTAATTGCTTTTGCAATATGTTAGCTGATATCTTAATAGCATCCTCTGGATTTAAAGTGCCATTAGTTTCAAGCTCTATAGTTAATTTATCCAAGTCAGTGCGATTTTCAACTCGAGTTTTATCAACATAATATGCAACTTTCTTAACAGGAGAAAAAGCATTATCTATTTTTAACTTACCAATAGATTTTTTCAACACCTCTTCTTCTAATTGCATTGGACTAACTTCTGCTGAATAATAACCTATGCCTTTTTCAACAGTAAGTGTCATTTTTAATTTACCATGCTCATTAAGATGCGCAATAACTAAATCTGGATTTACTATTTCAACGTCATGTGTTAACTGAATGTCTGAAGCTTTAACTACACAAGGACCAACTTTATCAATAGTTAAAGTTGCAACATCACCTACTGGCATAATTATCGCAACTTCTTTTAAGTTAAGTAATATATTAATTACATCTTCTTCTACGCCTTCAATAGTACTGTATTCATGCAATACTCCGTCTATTGAAACATCAGTAATTGCACACCCAGGCATAGATGACATTAAAATTCTACGTAGTGCATTACCTACAGTATAACCATAGCCAGGCTCTAAAGGTTCAAGAATAATCCGAGAATGAAAGGGATTATCAGAATGAGCCTTTAACACCTTGGGAGTCAACATTTGATTTATATCAGTATACATAAAGTAATATCTCCAAGTTACTTAGAGTAAAGTTCTACGACTAAGTTAACGTTAAAATCAGCTGATAACTCATCTAACTCAGGCACTCGTGTAAAAGTTCCTTTAAAGTTAGCACTATCAACGCTAATCCAATCACAAACAGGTCTCTGTTCAGATAATGCAATAGCAGCTGTAATCCTACTCTGTTCTCTAGCTTTTGTCCTTACAGATATTACATCACCTGGTGAAACCAAATATGACGCAATATTTACCACTTGGTCATTCACTAAAATACTTTTATGCGAAACCAACTGTCTAGCCTCTGCTCTAGTACTTGCAAATCCAATACGATAAACTACATTATCAAGTCTGCGCTCTAATAAGGTCATCAAGTTCGCACTAGTAGCACCTTTTTGTCTAGATGCTTTTTTATAGTAGAGTTTAAACTGTCTTTCTAATACTCCGTAATACCTTCTTATTTTAAGTTTTTCTCTTAATTGTAAGCCATAATCACTAAGTCTTGCTTTACGGTCACCATGTTGACCTGGCAATTTTTCAGATTTACATTTACTCTTATAATCACGTACACCACTTTTTAAAAGTAAGTCTGTACCTTCTCTACGTGACAGCTTACACTTTGGACCTAAGTATCTAGCCATTTTATATAACTCCCAATTTAAACTCGACGTTTCTTCGGTGCCTTACATCCATTGTGAGGAATGCCAGTTACATCTGTAATTTCAACGATTTTAAAACCTTGCGAAATCAATTCGCGTATTGTTGATTCGCGTCCCGGTCCCGGTCCATTAATAAATACTGCAACTGATTTCATTCCAAATTCTTTGGCAACTAAAGACGCTTTTTCTGTGGCTACTTGTGCAGCATATGGCGTACTTTTACGCGAACCTCTAAATCCAGATCCACCCGCAGTAGCCCAACACAATGTATTACCTTGTCTATCAGTAAACGTTACAATTGTATTGTTAAACGATGCGTGTACATGAACTATACCATCAGTTACTATCTTTTTAACTTTTTTTCGTACTTTCTTTTGTTTTGCCTTAGATGTTGCCATAAGAATTTCCTACAATAATCAATTAGTTGTGCCTTTGCGACGACCTTTTCGAGTTCTAGCATTAGTTTTTGTACGCTGTCCTCTTAGTGGTAACCCTCTTCTATGTCGTAAACCACGGTAACAGCCAAGATCCATTAAACGTTTAATATTCATCGAAACAGTTCTACGCAAATCTCCTTCAACAGTCATTTTAGCGATCTCATTTCGAATAATTTCTAGTTGATCTTCTGTCAACTCCGAAACTTTAACTGCAGGATCCATATTTAGTTTTTCACATATCTTTTTAGACGTTGATCGTCCAACCCCATATATAGAGGTTAATGCAATCACTAAATGTTTATGATCTGCTATATTCACTCCCGCAATACGAGCCATTCATATCTCCAAAAATTTCCTTCACCACAAAGGGTGAAAATCTTACTACTTTAAAATCTAAAAATCAAGATCTCTATATTTATTTACTAATTTAATCAATGTTAATTAAAGATTAAACTATTTACCAAAATACTTTCTAACCTTGTCTTTGCTTATGTCTTGCATCTTTGCAGATTACCCGTAAAGTTCCTTTACGTTTAACGATTTTACAGTTTCTACAGATACGTGTAACCGACGCTCTTACTTTCATTAATAACTCCAATTAATTTATAACAACCCTGGTAGTTTCCCGCCTTTAATACCTGATTTTTTCATTAATGAATCATATTGCTGAGTCATCAAGTGAGCTTGCACTTGCGCAACAAAATCCATAATAACCACAACTATAATCAACAAAGATGTTCCACCGAAATAGAAAGGAACATGCCATGCATACATCATTATCTGTGGCAACAAACATACTAATACTAAATATAATGCTCCTACCAAAGTAAGTTTTGTCATTATATTATCTATATAACGCATTGTTTGTTCGCCAGGGCGTATCCCAGGTATATATGCACCTGATTTTTTCAAATTATCAGATGTATCTTTCGGGTTAAAAACCAATGCTGTGTAAAAAAACGCAAATCCTAATATCGCTCCGGCATAGACTATTAGATATAACGGTCTGCCAGGCGATAAGGCCAAACCAACACTAGCAAGCCACCCCATTCCTTTAGAATTCCCAAAGAATTGCGCGAGTGTAGCCGGCAAAAAAATCAAGCTAGATGCAAATATTGGTGGTATAACTCCAGCCATATTTATTTTTAACGGTAAATGGCTAGTTTGCGCAGCATAAACTTTTCTACCCTGCGTTCTTTGCGCATAGTTCACTCTTATTCTGCGCTGTCCTCTTTCCATAAATACAACAAAGCCTGTTACAACAATTACTATTGCTATAATAATAAATACCGTCAGCAATTGCATTTGCCCTTCTTTAACCTGTTGAAACAATGAGCCTACTGCCGATGGCATGTTAGATACAATTCCAGAAAATATAATTAGCGATATACCATTGCCAACACCTTTTTCTGTAATTTGTTCACCCAACCACATTAAAAACATTGTTCCTGTAACCAAGGTTACAACAGCAGTAACATAAAATGTTATATCAGCATTTAATGCTATGTTTTGAGATGCAAGCCACTTAGCCATACCTAATGATTGAAATAAAGAAAAAACAAAGGTTAAATAGCGAGTATACTGATTTATTTTACGCCTACCAGACTCACCTTCTTTTTTCAACTGCTCAAGACTAGGCACAACGACAGAAAATAATTGAATTATAATCGACGCTGAAATATATGGCATTATCCCTATAGCAAATACCGTTACTCTTGACAATGCACCACCCGAAAACATATTAAACAACCCAAAAATGGTGTTTTGTTGCTGATTAAAGAAATGTGCCAATTTTTGTGGATCTAAGCCAGGAACTGGAATATGTGCTCCTAACCTATAAATTAATATCCCCAAAACTACAAACAACAATCTTGATTTAAGCTCAGCTAAACCTCCGGATGATGAAGTACTGGTATTTTTATTTTTCATAATTATTCTTCAATGCTCCCACCAGCAGCTTCGATTTTTTCTCTAGCTCCTTTAGTTACACCTAAGCCTTTTATTTTAACGGCCTTATCAATTTCACCTGAAAGAATAACTTTAACAAATTTCATAGATTTATTAATTAGTCCGTATGCCTTAAGAACATCAATATCTATTATATCTGTATCTAATTTAGCTATTTCACTTAAAGTTACCTGATCAGTAATTCGTCCAACTCTTGACGTAAAACCAATTTTAGGTAATCTTCTTTGTAAAGGCATTTGTCCGCCTTCAAAGTTGATTTTGTGAAATCCGCCAGCTCTAGCTTTTTGACCTTTATGGCCTTTACCACAAGTTTTACCTAAACCTGAACCTATTCCTCTACCTACTCTTTTTCTAGAAGTTCTTGCGCCTTCCGCAGAAGTTATTGTATTTAGTCTCATCACGCACTCTCCTCAACTTCTACTAAATATTGAACTTCATTGATAAGCCCGCGAATAGCTGGATTATCGTTATGAATTACAGTACTATTCATTTTTTTTAAACCTAATTGCTTAGCAATAGCTATATGCTTAGGTTTTCTACCAATTAGGCTCTTTACCAATTTAATTTGTATTTGTTTTTGCTTAACCACCATTAGCCTCCTTTAACTGCTCAACAGTTAGTCCTCTCTTAGCAGCAACATATTCAGGAGTTTGGATGTTTTGCAATGCTGCAACTGTAGCTCTAACTACGTTACTTGGGCTAGTAGAACCAATTATTTTAGCCAATATATTGTGCACCCCAAGTACTTCAAACACAGCGCGCATAGCACCACCAGCAATAATACCAGTACCTTCACTTGCTGGCTTCATAAATACTTTTGAAGATCCAAAATTCCAAGTAATCTCATGATGTATTGTGCCACCATTAAGTGGGATATAAACCATATTTTTTCGTGCTTGATCCATAGCTTTTTGGATAGCCACAGGAACTTCCCGAGCTTTACCACGGCCATAGCCAATTTTACCTTTACCATCACCTATAACTACAAGTGCAGCGAATCCAAATACTCGACCACCCTTTACAACTTTCGCTGTTCTTGTTACAGATACTAATTTTTCTTGGTATCCTTCTGCTTTGTTTTCATCGAATGCCATTATTAATTCCTCAAAAATCTAAGCCAGCATCACGCGCTGCTTCTGCAAGAGCTTTAACTCTGCCATGATATTTATAACCAGCTCTATCAAATGCTACTTTACTTAATTCTTTCTTTTTAGCTCTGGTTGCTAATAACTTCCCAACTTGCATTGCTTGGTCAGTCTTATTTCCTTGCAAAGAGGCTTTAAGTTCTTTGTCCATAGTTGAAGCTGAAACAAGCACCAAATCTCCAGCATCCCCAGGAATAATTATTTGTGAATATATATGCGCATTGCTTCGAAAAACCACTAGTCTTGGTCTAGCTGATCTGGAATTTCTAATAGTTTCTCTTGTCTTAAGTGCTCTTTTTTTACGAGTCATGTACTTATTCATAACCTAAACCCTACTTTTTCTTAGTTTCTTTAGTAACGATTACCTCACCAGCATATCGTATACCTTTACCTTTATATGGCTCAGGTGGTCTATATGCCCTTATATCAGCTGCGACTTGCCCTAAAATTTGCTTGTCTAAACATTTTAAGACTAGATTAGTTACGCTAGGTGCCTCAGCAGTAACCCCATCTATAAGCTTATATTCAACTGGATGAGAATACCCCAATGATAAAACTAGAACATTACCTTTTACTTGTACCCTGTATCCAACACCAACAAGTTCCAAGGTTTTTGTAAAACCGGTAGTTACACCTTGAACCATATTGTTAACAAGTGCTCGTGCTGTACCAGCTTGAGCCCATGCATTTGGATCATTTGATGCTGGACCAAAATGTAGTTCTAAAGAGTCACCTTTAACTTCTTCTACTTTAACTAAACTATTAAGCTTTCTATCTAAAGAGCCTTTTGGACCTTTTATTGTTATGTTCTGCTGTTCAATTTTAACTTCTACACCATTAGGTATTTTTATAGGTGATTTTGCTACTCTTGACATAATATTCCTCTATTAAAATCTACTTACGCTACTTCGCAAATTACTTCACCACCTACATTCATAGATTTAGCGTTTGTATGTGACAATACACCCTTAGATGTAGATAATATGTATATGCCAAATCCTGGAATAGGTTTAAGTTCAGATACTGATTTGTAAATACGAAGACCAGGTCTACTGACTCTTTTAATTTTTGAAATTACTGGCGTACCTTTAAAATATTTAAGTACAATCGTTAATTTCTTAGCATTGTTTTCTAAAGAATCCGTTTTATAATCAAGGATATAACCTTCTTCTTTTAAAACTTTTACAACATTTTCTTTTAATATTGATGACATCATACTAACTTCACTATGATTAGCTTGTTGTGCATTTCTAATTCTTGTCAACATATCAGCTATAGGATCTTGCATGCTCACAATCTTTCTCCACTTTTAAATTACCAGCTTGACTTTCTGCCGCCAGTTACATTTCCAGTCATTAATTCTTTGCGTAAACATATTCGGCACAAACCAAATTTTCTATACACAGCATGTGCTCTTCCACATTGGCAACATCTTCTAGTACAACGTGATGAACTTGAGTTTATCGGCAAATTTGCAAGCTGTTCTTGAGCATCCATAATAGTATCAAAATCAGTTGATTTTTTAATTATTTTCTTAAGTTCAACTCTTTTTGATCTATACTTGCTTTCTATAATTTGCTTTTTACTTTCCCGTTGCATAATCGATTTTCTAGTCACTATATCACCTTATACTAATTAACATCCTGAAGAGGAAACTTAAAGGCCTCAAGTAATGCTTTGCCTTCTTCATTATTTTTTGCAGTAGTTGTAATACAAATATCTAAACCTCGTATTACATCAATTTTATCGAAATCAATTTCAGGAAAAACTATTTGCTCTTTTATACCAAGAGAATAATTTCCTCTTCCATCAAAAGATTTAGGATTCAGGCCACGAAAATCTCTAACTCGCGGTAATGTAATTGAGATTAAACGCTCAAAAAACTCATACATCTTCGCACCGCGTAGTGTTACTTTACAACCAATTGGCCAGCCTTCTCGAATTTTAAACCCAGCTAATGATTTTCTAGCAACCGTAACAACTGGCTTTTGTCCAGATATTTTAGTTAAATCATCGACCGCATGAGTCATTACTTTTTTATCAGTTACTGCTTCACCAACTCCCATATTGAGAGTTATCTTTTGTAATTTTGGTACTTGCATAATGCTTTTGTAACCAAATTTTTCCATCATTGTTGAAACGATTTCTTTCTTATATAGCTCTTGTAATCTAGCCATCTTATTCACCCAAATTAAAACTGATCTACTAATTCTTCATTAGATTTAAAGTATCTTACTTTATACTTTTTGCCATCTTTTTCGATATATTTAAAACCGACTTTGTCAGCTTTCTTAGTAGATTCGTTATACATAGCAACATTTGAAACATGAATAGCTGCTTCGACAGAAACAATCCCGCCTTTCTTCTCGATATTAGGATTAGGCTTTTCATGTTTCTTAACAAGATTAGCGCCTTCAACCCAAACTTTGTCGCCTACGACTTTTAAAACTTTACCTACATGATGTTTGCTTTTACCTACTGTAACAATCACGGTATCGTTTTGTTTAATACGTTTCATGTGTTTTCCTCTCTATAATACTTCTGCTGCTAGAGAAATGATTTTCATGTAGCGTTCTCTAAGCTCACGTGTTACAGGACCAAAAATACGTGTACCTATTGGCTCGTCCTGATTATTTAATAACACAGCAGCGTTTCCATCAAAACGTATAAGTGAACCATCACTTCTTCGTACTCCTTGAGCAGTTCTTACAACTACTGCCTTCATTACAGCACCTTTTTTAACTTTACTGCGTGGTAATGCATCTTTGATGGAGACTTTAATTACATCGCCGATACGTGCATAACGTCTATGTGAACCACCTAATACCTTGATGCACATAACTTTACGTGCGCCACTATTATCTGCAACATCGAGCACTGTTTGCATTTGTATCATTTTATTCTCCGGCTCCTAAATCCAATATGCAAAAGGTTGCTGATTATATCAGGCCTTTTGATATATTTAAAGTAAATATTAATAATTTAGTTAAGAAATTATATCTACTAAAACCCAAGTCTTCTTCTTAGATATTGGCCGTGATTCTTGTATACGTACAACATTGCCAATATTACATACTTCTTTTTCATCGTGTGCATGTAATTTGGTACGGCGGCGAATAAACTTTCCATACAAAGGATGCTTTACTTGCCTTTCAACTTCTACAACTATTGTCTTAGTCATCTTGTTGCTTACAACTTTACCAACAACATACCTACCTTTTAACTCTTTTTCACTCTTCATTTTTAGCCTTTTCACTTAATATGGTTTTTATCCTTGCAATTGTTCGTCTTACAAGTTTAATAACATGTGTTTTAGCCAATTCAGCATTAGCTTTTTGTAAACGAAGTTTGAACTGTTGTTTTCTTAACTCTAATATTTCAGCTTCAAGCTCTGCCTTCGTCATCTTTCTAAGATCTTCAACATTTTTCATCACATCACCTTGCGATCTTCAAATACTACTTTAAATGGCAATTTTGCTTTTGCTAAATCAAAAGCTTCAATTGCTAATTCGCGCGATACGCCTTCCATTTCAAACAAGACCTTGCCTGGTTGAATTTGGGCTACCCAATATTCCACACTACCTTTACCTTTACCTTGTCGAACTTCTAAAGGCTTTTGAGTAATTGGTTTATCAGGAAAGACTCTTATCCATATCTTACCGCCACGTTTAATATGTCTCGTCATGGCACGTCTAGCCGCTTCGATTTGGCGTGCTGTTAACCTTCCTCTTTCGCATGCTTTAAGACCGAATTCTCCAAAGCTCACTTTGTTTCCTCTATGAGCTAAGCCGCGATTACGACCTTTCATCTGCTTTCTATATTTTGTTCGTTTTGGCTGCATCATAATTAGTTCACCTCGCTCTCTTATTCTCTTTCAGAATCAGCTTTACGGCTTTTTTGTGCAGATGACTCACCTTTAAAGATCCATACTTTTATGCCTATTATCCCATAAGTAGTTTTGGATTCAGCTGTTCCATAATCAATATCTGCTCTAAATGTGTGTAATGGTATACGACCTTCTTTATACCATTCACTACGTGCAATTTCAGCACCACCTAGACGACCGCTTACACATATTTTGATTCCTTTTGCTCCACTTTTCATAGCAGAAGTAACCGCTCTTTTCATTGCACGTCTAAACATAACGCGCTGTTCCAATTGTTGCGCTATACTTTCAGCAACAAGAGTTGCATCTAAATCAGGCTTTCTGACTTCTTCTACATTTAAATGTACTGGAACACCAAGCTTTTCAGAAATTTCTGACTTAAGGCCTTCTATACCACCACCTTTTTTGCCGATTAATACGCCTGGTCTTGCAGAGTGTATTGTAACTACAGCATTATTAGCTGGTCTAGATATTTGTATTTTACTTATAGCAGCTGACATAAGTCTTTTCTTAAGATCTTTGCGTAAATCAATATCTTGATTTAATAATTCAGCATAGTTCTTAGTAGCGTACCAATTAGAGTTACATTCTTTATTTATTCCTAATCGTATACCGATTGGATTAACTTTCTGTCCCATATTTAAACCTCGTCAGATACTTTAATAGTAATGTGGCAGTTGCGCTTAATTATTCTATTCGCACGACCTTTTGCTCTAGCTCTAATACGTTTAAATGATGCTGCTTCATCTACAGAAATTTTACTTATGTAAAGCTCATCAATATCCACACCATTATTATTTTCCGCATTCGCAATTGCTGATTCTAATAATTTAAGCATTATCCGTGCAGCTTTTTTTTGAGTAAATTTCAAAACATCTACCGCTTTAGATACTTCTAAAGCTCTAATCATATCTGCTACTAGACGACCTTTTTGAGCTGACAATGCCGCATTTTTTAAACTTGCTGAAACTTCCATCACCACTCCTTACTTACCTTTTGCCTTTCTATCACCAGAATGGCCTTTAAATGTTCTGGTCATTGAAAACTCACCCAGTTTATGCCCAACCATATTGTCAGTAATAAATACCGGTACATGATCTCTACCGTTGTGTACGGCAATAGTTAATCCAATCATATCAGGAATGATTGTTGATCTTCTTGACCAAGTTTTTATTGGTTTTTTAGAGTTAGATGCTATTGCTGCTTCAACTTTATTTAACAAGTGCATATCAACAAATGGACCTTTTCGTATAGAACGTGCCACTATATTACCCTCTTAATTATTTCTTCTTACGTCTTCTGACTATGTATTTGTCAGTCCGCTTATTACTTCTAGTCTTGTACCCTTTAGTTGGTACACCCCATGGAGTAACAGGATGACGTCCACCAGAAGTTCTACCTTCACCACCACCATGAGGGTGATCTACCGGGTTCATCGCGACACCTCTTACTGTCGGACGTACTCCTCGCCATCTTTTAGCTCCAGCTTTACCTAGTGAGCGTAAGTTATGCTCGCTATTACTAACAACACCTATTACAGCTCGGCAATTAATTAATATTTTGCGCATTTCGCCTGATTTTAATCTTAAAGTTGCATATGCACCTTCTTTAGCAACAAGCTGTCCACTAGTACCAGCACTTCTTAATAGCTGTGCTCCTTTACCTGGTTTTAGCTCAACGCAATGTATTACTGTACCTAAAGGAATGTTTTTAAGTGGAAGACAATTACCAACGCTAATAGGTGCATCATCACCACTAACTATACTTTTGCCAACCTCTAATCCTTCAGGAGCTATGACATATCTTCGTTCACCATCAGCATATAATATAAGAGCTATAAGAGCTGAACGGTTTGGATCATATTCTATTCTTTCAACCTTTCCAGGTATCTGATCCTTATTACGTTTAAAGTCAACAAGACGGTAATGATTCCTTGAACCACCACCAATATGACGTACTGTTATACGACCATAGTTATTTCGTCCACCTGTTTTCGATAATTTAGTAGTTAGCGATTTATGCGCTTTACCTTTATGGATATTTTTATGAACAACTTTAACTTGTCCACGTCTTCCAGGTGATGTTGGTTTTGATTTTACTAATGCCATTTTATCTCTACCTTATTCTGTCACTGTAAAGTCAATTTCATGACCTTGTTCTAGCGATACAAGTGCTTTCTTCCAGTCATTTCTTTTGCCAAGCATTTGTCGAAAGCGCTTTTGTTTACCTTTTACATTTACTACTGCTACATTTTTAACTTTTACATTGAAAAGTTTTTCAACTGCATGTTTTATTTCAAGTTTATTAGCAGTTCTTAAAACCTTAAATGTATATTGGTTATACTTGTCAGCCAGAAGAGTAGACTTTTCTGAGGTGTGTGGCTCTTGTAAAACCATCAATATTTTCTCAGCATTCATAGTAATTGCTCCTCCAACATTCTGATAGCTCCCTCGGTCATCACAACTTGTTTATATGTAAGTAATAACACTGGATCTAATTCACCTACTTCTGCAATTTCATATTGGGTTAGATTTCTAGATGCCAAGTATTCATTATCACCTATCTCTGTCAATACCAACAATGCATTATCAAGCTTAAGATCTTGCATCTTAGTTAAAAATTCTTTTGTTTTTAACGAGTCGCACTTAAAATCACTTATTATGACTAGGCTACCATTACGGTTAAGTTCCGAGATTATACTACGTATTGCACATTTGTACATTTTTTTATTTATTTTTTGCGAATAATCTCTTTTCTTAGAAGCAAAAGTCACTCCACCAGAACGCCAAATAGGGCTTCTTATTGTACCAGCTCTTGCTCTACCAGACCCTTTCTGATTCCATGGTTTTCTACCTCCACCACGAACCTCAGATCTTGTCTTTTGTGCACTATTACCAGATCTAGCACTATTCATAACTGCAACTACAGCCTGATGTATTAAACCTTCATTATATTCAGTTCCGAATACTGATGGTTCTAAATTTATTTTGGCATTTGTATCTATAACATTAGATTGCATCACTTACCACTCCCTCTTTCTTCTTTATTGCTGGCTTTACTGCAACTTTAGATCCTGGGAATCCTGGTATTGCACCTTTAATAAGAATAAGATTTTTTTCATTATTAATACTTACAATCTGTAAGGATTGGACAGTACAATGTTTATTACCCATCTGTCCTGCCATTTTTTTACCTTTAAAAACTCTACCTGGAGTTTGATTTTGGCCAATAGAACCAGGAGCTCTATGAGATAATGAATTTCCATGGGTAGCATCTTGCGTTCTAAAATTATGTCTTTTAACAGTACCAGCAAAACCTTTACCTTTGGAAATGGCAGAAACATCTACATATTGTCCATTAGCAAAAACATCTGATAGATTAATTTCTTGACCGCATTTATACTCTGTATCATTATCAAGTCTAAACTCACTTATGATATCACCTGCTTCAACTTTTGCTTTTAAATAATGGCCTGCCATTGGCTTATTAACTCTGCTGGCCTTTTTTTGACCCGCAGTTAACTGAACAGCACAATAACCATCAGTTTCTACAGTTTTTACCTGTGATACCCTGTTTGGAGTAACCTCTACAACAGATACTGGTATAGATTTCCCATCTTCGGTAAACACTCTTGTCATGCCGACCTTACGGCCTAGTAAACCGATCATCTTTCACACCTCATATTACTTTTAGCTGCTTATTGTTGTTTCTAAATTAACAGCAAGTTATTTTGTTTCCAATTGTTAATCATCATCTAAACTGATTTGCACATCTACGCCCGCAGCTAAATCTAATTTCATCAATGCATCTACGGTTTTATCAGTTGGACTTACAATTACAACTAACCTTTTATGTGTACGAATCTCATACTGATCCTG
>JAUIBC010000019.1 GCA_030427555.1 Gammaproteobacteria bacterium
TAGCAGCCTGACCTATACATAAAGTACTAACATCTGGTTTAATAAATTGCATAGTATCATAAATTGCTAGGCCAGCAGTTACTACTCCGCCTGGAGAATTAATGTAAATAGAAATATCTTTTTCAGGATTCTCTGACTCAAGAAACAATAATTGCGCTACCACTAAATTTGCCATGTGATCTTCTACTTCACCTAGCAAGAAAATAATCCTTTCTTTTAATAACCTCGAATATATATCGTAAGAACGCTCACCTCTAGAAGTTTGTTCAATAACAACGGGAACAAGGCCACTAACATTTCTAATTGTATTACTCGCGTCCAATACCATAAATCAAGCTCCTTTTTCTTCTAGTTCTTGTTGCTCTTCTTTTGGGTTTACAACTTCTTGATAGCCTAATGCTTTATGTACAATAGTTGCAGTGCTAATGACTTTATCAGCCACCATTTCTTCCATCACTAATCCTTCAATTTCTTGCATACGATTTTTATCGCTTTTATACCATGCACGAACTTCTTCAGGACTATCATAAGCACCAGCTAACTTATCAATCATAGCATCTACACGCGCAGTATCAACTGTTATTTCATGTTTTTTTACATAATCACTAAACAATAATCCTAACTTAACACGTTTTATCGCTTTGTCCTCAAACATTTCTCTAGGAAAATCAGGAATATTTTCATTATCAGAATGTTCTGGGCCAAATACTCTATGAAACATTTCATGTTTTAAATGTTCTATTTCTTTATCAACTAAACTTTTAGGAATATCAAATTCATTTTTAGCTAAAATCTCGTCAAATATCTTTTCTCTATTTCTTGAACTTACGACTCTATCTAATTCGCGTTGCATATTTTCTTTGATGTCTTTTCTTAGTGCTTCAACACCACCTTCTTTTTTGATGTTGAATTTTTCTGCAAAACTTTCATCAATTTCCGGTAGCTCACCTTCCATAACTTTTTTTACAGTAATTTTAAATAATGCGTCTTTTCCGGCTAATTGTTCATGGTTATAATCTTCTGGAAATTTAACATTGATTTCTATGTCTTGCTCAGGTTTAGAACCAAGAATACCATCCTCGAATCCAGGTATCATTTGCTTAGATCCAAGAACTAATTCAAAATCTTCTGCTTTACCACCTTCAAAAGGCTCATTATCAATAAAGCCTTCAAAGTTTATAACTACTTTATCATCAACTTTAGCAGCTCTTTTAACCTCTTTCCAAGTCTTAGCCTGTTCGCGCAACTTCTCGAGCATTTCATCTACATCTTTGTCTGTAACGCTAGAAGAAATAAGCTCTAATTCTTCGCCGTCAAGTTCAACTATTTCAAAACTTGGGAATACTTCGAATATTGCTGAATATTTGAGATCTTGGCCTTCTTCAAAGTTTTCTGGCTCAACGTCAGGGGTGTCAGCTGGCACTAATTCTTTTTCAGCAAGTGCTTCATATAGTGATGATTGTATTTTGTCTTTCATTACATCAAATCGAACACTTTTTGCATAGCGTTTCTTAACCACACTAAAAGGCACTTTCCCTGGACGAAAACCATCAATTTTAACTTTATTTGTTAAATCTTTTAAACGAGAATCAATTTCTTCTTCTAGCTGTATGCCTGGAACTGTAACTGTGATTTTACGGCCTAAACCCTCTAGGGTTTCAACTGAAACTGCCATATTCGCACCCCTTAAATTAATTTTGATATTTGTGAATTTCCTAACTAAATTGAAACACGGGCAAACACCCATGTAAAATGGTGCGAAAGGAGAGACTCGAACTCTCACGGGTCGCCCCGCTGGAACCTAAATCCAGTGCGTCTACCAATTCCGCCACTTTCGCTATCATCGAATTATACAATAAAATAATTCAAAAAACTTTATAACTGGGGTGAACGATGGGACTCGAACCCACGACAACCGGGATCACAACCCGGGGCTCTACCAACTGAGCTACGCCCACCATTTACCCTGAAGATCCTGTGCAAGGTATCTAAGCACTGCTCTAGCCAATGGTACGCCCGGCAGGACTCGAACCTGCTACCCTCGGCTTAGAAGGCCGATGCTCTATCCAAATGAGCTACGGACGCAAATAATGGTCGGGGTGAAGAGATTCGAACTCCCGACATCCTGCTCCCAAAGCAGGCGCGCTACCAGACTGCGCTACACCCCGAATACTAAGCCCTGTAAGGACGACAGAGCGCTGATAATACCTGGAGTAGAATTGAAGGTCAATACATATTTATAAATTTTAATAAAAAAAATAAATACTTTACACCAATCAATGAGTTTAGGTCATTAAATACACATAACCTCAACTCAATGAATCGTTCTTAAATAACTCTTAATTAGAGTTAATTTGGTGTTTGTATAAGTTGCAAGATGCGATCTTCTAAAACTTTCGATTCGCTATCGTTAGGTTCTCTTTCTGCGTTGCTTTCAAATAACTGAAAAAAACCAAATGAAGATGATAGTAATTTAGATTGTGCTTGTTTTATAATTGGTCTACTCTCAAAGCTAATTAGACATGCAGCAATTATAATTCCAAAAAATGCAAGTCCTAAAACTGGTGCTAGAGATGGCATAAATGCTATGGCTACAGGGCTTATAGGTAGAGTTAAAAGTCCTGATATCCCTAACATTATCAAGAAAGGTGGAAATGACCAAAATAATGTTGTTTCTCCTGCGGCAAAAACAGCAAAACCAATGCATCCACCCAAAAACCTTGCATTTGAATCAGCATTTTTTTGTAGATTTTTTTCCGAAATTACCTGTTCTATTGCGCGGCATAAGAAGTTGGCTTCAGAATGTGTAATATTATCTTTCAACGTTAGTGACAATTCTTTATCTTCTATTTTGTTAAGCAATGATTTCTTGTAATTCAATAATTCTAAAAATCTATTCTTAGTTTCCTCATTATTAATTTTTTTATTGATCAGCTCTTTGACACGGTTCTTTATATCTATGCACATATAAGCTTCCTGTAATAAGTAAATAATTACATTGTACATTATATGCGCATTTAATTCAATAAATTATTTTATAGAGTATGATTTGAACTTGTGATTAGATAAAAACAAGTACTACAAATTAGAATTTACCATTCCCAATCTATAGTGCTAATTTTTTATTTAAATAAATATGCCCTAAATACCAAGAACCAACAATAACGCAAATATACTCCATAGATAAACGCTAACAATAAAAAATATATGACAAATATCTATAGATAATTTACCTATATGGGATTTTTTAGGTAATATTTTGCCTATAAAAATAGGTATAGTCGCGCTTAAAATTAAAGTAATTATTTTACCTAATAACAATCCACCCCAAGAAACTGGAATTATCTTTACAAATAAATATACAATGAAAAAAACAAAAATACGTAGTTGAACTAAAAACAGATCGATGTGGTCTTCCAAATTTAAAACTATAAAAGAAACTATTAACAATGGACCTAAAAACCTAACCACGCCATTATTAATGAGTTTTTTTGCAAACGAGCGCAGTTCTTCAGAAAACAATATAAATGCCGATGCAAATAATACTAAAAGTGCTATTGTAGTTAAAATCATTTCCATTTTTGTATATCCAACTTATTACACGCTATTAAATATATCGACTTGAATTTAAAAGTTCTTTAGAAATTTGATAACTCTTCCCATCTACTATATAAATTAACAACCTCTTCTTCGAGAGTTTGTAGTTGTTTTTTTATGTTGGCTATTTCCGTAGGTGCTTTAGAGTAGAAATCTTTAGATAACATAGTATCTTGTAAATTTGCTACTTCCATTTCCTTTTTTTCAATAATATCTGGTATATTTGCAAGTTCGCGCTGTTCGTTATAGCTTAACTTTTGTGGTTTTCTAACTTCTTTGACTGCTACTTTAGAACTAGTTGCCTGCTGCTTATTTTTAGTCGATTTTCGAGCATGTTTATACTCATCATAACCACCAACATATTCTACAAACTTATTATCATCTTCGTATACTAAAACATTTGTAACAACTTGATTAATAAAGCTACGATCATGACTAATTAATAATAGTGTTCCTGAATATTCAACCAACATAGTTTCTAACAATTCTAAGGTTTCTATATCTAAATCATTAGTAGGCTCATCTAAGACTATTAAATTAACTGATTTTGCAAAAAGTTTCGCCAATAACAATCTATTACACTCTCCTCCTGATAATTGAGATGCTGTTAATGTTAACTTATCTTTAGTAAATAAAAAATCTTGCAAATACGCGGCCACATGTTTTTGCTTACCATTTATAGTTACATGGGTCGAACCATCCCCTACGTTTTCCATAAGGTTTTTATTCATCTCTAATTGCTGACGCAATTGGTCAAAATAAGCTATTCTTAATGATTCTGCACGCTTGACTTTACCTGAATCTGGAGACAACTCC
This sequence comes from Gammaproteobacteria bacterium, assembly GCA_030427555.1. Lineage (GTDB taxonomy): Bacteria > Pseudomonadota > Gammaproteobacteria > Legionellales > Legionellaceae > 2-12-FULL-35-11. The sequence continues at coordinate 4,414 of JAUIBC010000019.1, forward strand.
CCTAAAAGCAATCTAATTAAAGTGGTCTTACCGCAACCATTTGGGCCAATAATCCCTACTTTATCACCTTTTGTTAAAAGAAAAGAAAAATCTGATATTAGATTTTTATCTGCTATTTTATAATTAACATTTTGTGCTTCTAAAACTATTTTACTAGAACCTGTTACATCAATGTTAATAGAAGTCAATTTACGCAATTCATTACGACGATTTTTAAATGCTTCTCGCATATCTTTTAATTTTCTAACTCTACCTTCATTTCTAGTACGACGCGCTTTGACACCCTGGCGGATCCAATCTTCTTCTGCTTGTAATCGCTTATCAAATAAATCATTTTGTCGACGTTCACTCAATAACATAGCCTCACGTCTATCTAGATATTTTTCGTAAGAACAAGCATAACTATATAAATTACCTCTATCTAACTCTACTATTTTGGTTGCAATTTCTTTTAAAAACTCTCGATCATGGGTTACAAACATAACGCTAGATGGATAATTATTAAGATAAGCACCCAACCATTCTATTGACTTAACATCTAAATGATTTGTTGGCTCATCTAAAAGTAACAATTGTGGCTCAGCAATAATAGCAGCAGCTAATAAAACTCTGCGTCGCATTCCGCCAGATAAATTATCCATTACTTGGTTTATATCAATATCTAACCGTGTTGCTATATTTTCAACTTTTGGCAATAAGTCCCAAACTTGTAAAGCATCTATTTGTTTTTGACATTCAATAATATTATGTGAATCATTATTTTTAGTAAAATAGTGAAATTTGGCTAATAATTCACCCGTAACGCCTAATCCAGAAACCAGATTTGCATAAACAGAATTATCGTTAATATTAACTACATCTTGAGACAAACTACTTACTGTTACTGAATTGGGACGTTGTAACACGCCACTATCTGGAGTTAGCTCTCCAGATAGAAGCTTTAAAAGTGTGGATTTACCTACTCCATTACGCCCAAGCAGAGCTATGCGTTCATTTTTGTCTATTTGCCAATTTACGTTTTGTAAAATATTAATATTAGCTAAAGTAAAACTAACGTTGTTAAGTACAATTAAACTCATAGATTACTTCTTGCAATCTATTGTCATAATTGCATCTATCTCAACTTTTGCATCTTTTGGTAATTTAGAAACCTCAAGCATTGCTCGTGCTGGATAATTACTAGTAAAAAGTTCCTGCATAACTTCGTTTACAATTTGAGAATAGCTAATATCAGTCAAATAAACAGTCAACTTGACAATATTAGACAAGCTTCCCCCGCTATCAAGGCAAACAGCACATAAATTTTCAAATATTTGATATACTTGTGTTCTAACATCTTCGCTACAAATTTGCATAGAATCAGGATCCAAGCCTATTTGTCCTGAAAGAAAAACTAGATTTTCAAATTTTACCGCGTGGCTATAGATACCAATAGCTCGCGGAGCATTTTTAGCATTAACTACTTGCATTAAACCCCCTGTTTTTTTCTAAATAAGCGCATGACAGATTTATTTCTCCGTAATCTACGCATAACTCTTGCTAAATGGGTCCTGTCTACGACACTTATTGAGAAAGTAACTGCATTATGTTTTCCATCACGCGGATCAACTTTAATATTACCAATGTTAGAATTAGCTTCGGAAATAGACGTTGCAAGAGCTGCCAAAACTCCTCTTTCATTTGCAACATCAACGGTTATATCTACCCAAAACTCACCTTCAACATTTTCATCCCAACGTAATGAAATAAACTGATCAGGATGTACTTTAGAGTTATTAATACCAATACAATCACTTGAATGCACTAATATTCCACGGCCATGTTGAAATATGCCAACAATATTATCACCAGGAATAGGTTGACAACATTCAGCAAAATCTACAACCATACCCTCAGTACCTTTGATAGCAAATGGCTTTACTTGCGTATGCTTTTCTAATTCATCACTTCCTTTAGAAATTACAAGGCGGGTTGCAATTACCATAGGAGTTTCATTGCCAATTCCGATGGAATATAATAGATCATCTGTAGTTTTATAATTTAGATCTAATAATAAGGCCTGCAAAGATTCTGCAGGAACTTCCTCAAAAACACTACCTAACTCAGCTAATGCTTGATTTAGAAGCTTTTTACCAAGTACTATAGATTCATTATGTAATTTACTTTTTAAAAAGTTACGAATATTACTACGTGCTTTACCTGTTACGACAAAATTAAGCCAAGAAGGACTTGGATGGGAATTTGCTGAGGTTATTATTTCAACCGTTTGGCCATTAGTTAATGGCATGCTTAAGGGCACTAAACGCCGATTTACCTTAGCAGAGACACATGTATTTCCAATATCTGAATGAACAGTATAAGCAAAATCAACCGCGGTTGCTCCTTTGGGCAACTCCATTATATGTCCCTTTGGAGTAAAAACATAAACTTCATCCGGAAATAAATCTATTTTTACATTTTCAATAAATTCAAGTGAATTGCCTGTACTATTTTGCATTTCCAATAGTCTTTGCACCCAATCCCTAGCTCGCAACTGCGCTTCATTTATTTCTAAACCTGTAGATTTATATATCCAATGAGCCGCAACCCCATTTTCAGCAACACCATGCATTTCTCTAGTCCTAATTTGAACTTCCAATGGAACTCCAAATGGACCAAAAAGAGTGGTATGCAAAGATTGATAGCCATTAACTTTGGGAATGCCTATGTAATCTTTAAATTTCTGTGGTACTGGTTTATAAGTTTGATGCAATGCTCCTAATACTCGATAACAAGAATCAATATCTTCAGTAATAATACGAAAAGCAAAAACATCAGATATTTCAGCAAAAGAAGCTTTCTTCTGACGCATTTTTCGATAAATACTATATAAATGCTTTTGTCTACCAAAAACATGCTCATAAGGTATTGCTAAATCTTCAAGAGCTTCCTGTAAATCTTGCTCTATCCTCTGCGTTAACTCACGCCGATTACCTAAAGATTTTTCTAAAGCGGTTTTTAACGCGCTAAATCGCATAGGATACAATGCTTTAAAGCCAAGATCTTCAAGGTTAGTATACATATAATGCATACCCAATCTATTTGCGATCGGAGCGTATATTTCTAATGTTTCTACCGCAATCCTACGACGCTTATCTGCAGGCATAACGGTAAGTGAGCGCATATTATGCAATCTATCTGCAAGCTTTACAATTATAACGCGAATATCTTTCACCATGGCTAATACCATTTTGCGAAAGTTTTCAGCTTGTGCTTCAGCTCGTGATTCGAATTTTATTTTAGTAAGTTTAGTAACTCCATCAACTAAAGATGCTACTTCTTCCCCAAACTCATCTACTAAATCTTTTTTACTAATTACAGTATCTTCAATAATATCATGCAACAATGTTGCCATTATTGTCTGATAATCAAGACGCATTTCTGCCAAAATCAAAGCAGCAGCAACCGGATGACTAATGTATGGATCACCAGAACGACGCTTTTGTCCAGCATGAGCCTTTTTCGCAAGTAAATATGCTTGACGACATTTTTCTACTTGGTAAGGCTCAAGATATAATTTTAATGCTGCTTCTAATTCATCAAAATATTTCACACTGCATGTTCTCCAGCATGTAACTATTCGTCGTGCAAAATATCAGATTTAACAAACCCTTCCGCTATTTCTCTAAGAGCAACTACCGTTGGTTTATCATTTTCCCAATCAACCTTTGGTTCAGCACCATTAACCGCTATATCTCGTGCTCTTTTTGATGCAACCATTACCAAATCAAATCTATTTGCTACTTTATCTAAACAATCTTCAACCGTTACACGTGCCATTAATTTAACTCCAAAATTATCTTAGGTATATTTTAATACTAAGCTGTTAAGAAAGATAGTAAATCTTTATGTTTAGCAATTTGTCTACACATGCTTAACCTCTTACTTTTAACAATTACAACCAGTTCACTTACAGCTTTAGCAAAATCATCATTTACAATTAGATAATCAAACTCAGAATAATGGCTCATTTCACTTTTAGCTCGTTGCATACGATTTTTTATAACCTTAAAATCATCTTGTGCTCTAGACAACAATCGTTCTTGTAATGCTTCTAAGGAAGGAGGTATAACAAAAACTCCAACCGCATCAGGGAATAATTTCTTAATCTGTTGAGCGCCCTGCCAATCTATATCTAAAACTACGTCTATGCCAGATTTAAGCCTAGTTTCTATTTGAGAATATGAAGTTCCATAACAATTATCAAAAACCGACGCATGCTCAATAAACTCACCGTTTCTAATCATTTTGCTAAATTCTAAATCGGATACGAAGAAGTAATCAACACCATTTTCTTCAAGCGGCCTCTTCTCTCGAGTTGTATGAGAAATTGAAGTTTCAATATTATCTAGGTTTTTTACTAATTCCTTGACTAAAGAAGTTTTTCCTCCACCAGATGGGGCTGCAATAATAAATAAAGAGCCAATATTAATTGATTTCTGCATCTCTAAAAATCCACAGTTACTAACAAATCGCTTATTATATCTAAAAATCTAAACTTAGTAACTCAAGTTTAGTCACTTTATCAATAAATGCCTAGCGGAACAGGTGAATTCTCTCGTGTAGTTACTTCCGTTGATATGGTTGCTGGTGAAGACACACTTGATAAAAATGAAAAATTAGATAGAGATGGCAAACTTGGCATAGGTGAATTTTCTCTTGTAGTAGCTGGAATCGTCATCGGTGATTCACTACCCAATAAAGTTTCTTCCGTATTATAAGAATTAGTTATAGCAAGTTTAATATATCTATTTGAATAAAAATCATTTTCTTGAGCTATCTCTCTTACCTTTTGGCACTTTATAATTAAATATTTAGCTACATCAATCAATTTTTTTTGTGCATTAGGCCTTGTTTTATTATTGATTATTGCATCACAAAGTATGCGTAGTAGATAGTTTTCCTCTTTATCCTGTTCAAAGGACACTGCTTTATGTGCAATATCACTTAACTCCTGAATGTTTAATAAGGTTATAATATGACCAAAAACTTCATTGCTTTTAGGACTACCTAGATTGTCAATCAATCTATATTGAATTAAATTTTTTAAAATATAAAAAGCCTGTCGAATATCGTTTGTAGATAAATTATTTAATTGTTCTTCTGTCATTACACTAGATAGCAAATATAAAGTTTCTTCTTGATATGGCTCGATAATAGCAGAAAAGTCAAACCAACGCGTACTTATATAGGCAAACAATAAAGGATATTCCAATAATTTATTAACACGAATTTGTTTCCATTTCTCTAATTTTGCAAGGCTTAATACTTCACCAGAACTATTCATGACAAGATTCATAAATAACGGAATACAAGTATGAGATAATTGATCTTTAATGCCTTGAATTTCTAATAGCTTAACTAATAAACCATAATTATCTAAGCGTAGAGCGGTTAAAAGAGCAACATTTTTAGCGCCAGCAGTAATATTCATGCCAGGCTCGTATTCTAAATGGCTACTTAAATAATCAAGATAATTCCATTTTTTTATGACTTTTAAATCAAGCAAATCTTTATCCAACTGTCGGTTGGCTGGAATTTTATTTTTAATATTTTTTAGTCTTTCCTCTGTTGTTTGTACTTTTAATTTAATGAGACCGGCTTTCGTTTGTTCTAGCCTTAATAATTTTAATGCCATAGCAAGGTTATTTACTTGTAAGGCTCTAAAAAATCCTACAGTAAGTAATTCTTCTAAATCATATTCTCCCATAGAGCCTTGAAGTAGGCCCTCTTGTAATTTAATAAAATGTTCTTCAAATAATTTTTCACTTTGACTTAGTATAATATACTCTAGTTCTGTCGTAGGTTTAGGAATAGTTTTATATGGCATAAAGATCTCTTGGCTTAAGCATTGATTTTGTAATATAAATATCCATGAATAAATTCTGTAAAAATCCAATCCACCTATTATACGCTAAATAAACACTAAGTCCAAATAATTTGCACAAAATCATTTTAACGTAGTTGAAACTAACCAAGGGTTACACTTGCTATATTTTAGAGCAATTTACCTTATAAATTTAGATTAAAGTTGTAGTCAATTAATTGCGCAATATATTATTATAATCTATAATGTGTATTATTATTAACAACGCGCACTGTGTTTTATGGCAAATTTAACAGTATTTGAGTTGCTTGCAAAATATGCACCTTATCAATTGTATCGTTATGCAATGGACTGGGAGCGTCAATTAATCCCCAATGCACCTGATGTATGGGAAGCACATGAGCCTGGGTCTTTAAAAGGAGTTTTAAGAGCGTATAAACACGCCATTTTAATCATTAAAGAAGGCCAAAATATCACTTGTGACGATTTAATAGATATTCATGCTTTTTGCATGTCTTTTGTTCAAGACGCTAAGTTTAATTTTAGAACGCAGTATGGTGGTTTTAAAATTGGTCATGGTAATAGTAGTGAGGCTGGTTTACGAGAGTTGGCTCAAAAACAGCTGATATCTAAGAATCTATATCGTTCATACAACGAGTCAAATTGTAAAGGAGTTAGTCTTGTAACAGGCAGTGAACAAGAAATATTTACTCAACTACAGAAGTTACGGAAAAGTAGAGGGTTTTATTTGCAAGCGTATCATGGAGATCTCACGCAAGAAGAAGCTGCTGAAATGGAATTGGGTAAACCTTCTGAAAGGTTAAAAAATAAATATCGGGCAGCTACCATCCAAAAAATAAAGGAAATTTTAAATAATTTTTACCTTAAATTTGGAACATTGTCCACAGATGACGCAGATGCTAAACTACAGGCAATTGTTATCCTTGTACAAGATCTTGAACAAGCACATCCTTTCTTTGATGGAAACTGTAGAACTTTTTGCAAGGTGTTATTAAATACTCTTTTAATGCAATATGACTTTCATCCTACATTAATGGATAATCCAAATAAATTTGATGGTTATTCTATAGCTGAGCTAGTTACTCTAATTAAAGAAGGAATGGATAGAACACAACAACTTTGTCGTTATGTTACACACAATCACTCATCTCCGAGTTTTTTCTCATCAATAGGTGGTGTCAGTGACACTCTTGAATCATCCAATGAAAGAAAAATGCTTGATGATTGGATAAATGTGTCACCTGATCAGCGTGATAAACTTACTCTTTTGGCAGATCCGTTGATAACTATATTGAAGTCCGCGCCAGAGGATGGAATACAATCTAGCCCTTCAGTTTAAAGTTTTACACTTATAGCTCGTGTATAATTTGGGGTCTGTTAGATTTGGGTTTTCTTGTGTCGCGCCAAAATGATAATGTCCTCTTAAATCCAAAGTAAAAATGTCCCCTTTTGTTAAAAAATATAAATTTAGATTAAAGTTGCATTAATGTTTTGAATAAATTATATTTGATTAATTTTTTTTAAGGAGTCTGAAATAAATGCGACCAAGTGAGCGATCAGATAAGCAAATTAGAGAAATTAAGATAACCCGTAATTATACTAAATATGCTGAAGGTTCTGTCCTTGTGGAGTTCGGTCAGACTAAAGTATTATGTACCGCTTCTATCACTGATGGCGTTCCAAGGTTTTTAAAAGGTAAAAATCAAGGATGGATTACTGCAGAGTATGGTATGTTACCCCGCGCCACTCATTCAAGAACAGAAAGAGATGCAACAAAAGGCAAACCAAATGGCAGAACTCTTGAAATACAACGCTTAATTGGACGTTCATTACGTGCTTGTATTGATTTAAAAAGCTTAAATGAAGTAACTATTACCCTAGATTGTGATGTTATTCAAGCTGACGGAGGTACTCGCACAGCTGCTATTACCGGAGCATGTGTAGCTTTACGTGATGCTTTGAATTGGCTATATAATTGTAATAAACTTCCGAAAAAACCAGAATTCAATTATATTGCTGCTATCTCAGTTGGAATTTATCGCGGCAATGCTGTTTTAGACTTAGACTATGCTGAAGATGTAGTTGCAGAAACAGATATGAATGTAGTTATGAATGAGAAAGGCGAGTTTATTGAATTACAAGGTACCGCTGAAGACAAAAGCTTCACAGCAGAACAACTAACCACAATGTTAGATCTCGCCAAACAAGGAATTACAGAATTAATTAAAATCCAAAAAGATGCCTAATATTAATGCTTGGGAGATAAGGCTATAGACAAATTCTTAAATCCATGGGATCCTACGCATTTTTAAATTTAAGGTAACAATTTTATGAATGGGGTACTTGCCGCAGGGTATTTTTTATTTTCTTTGAGTTTTGGTTTAATCACTTTTGCATTATGGGTAAGATTTATACTTCATTTTATGCGGGTGAGTTCTCTACACCCAATAAACCAAGTTATTTTAAAAATAACTAACCCACTAGTTTTTCCATTAAGCAAAATAATTCAAACGAACCAATATAAACAAATTGATTGGCCATGCTTAATTTTAATTTCGGTATTATGTCTAATTAAATTTACTCTTATAGGGCCGCTGTTTTTTTCTGGTTTATTTTCTGGGTGGTTATTAATAGCTTTTACATTAGCGGATTTAATAGTTCAACCTTTAAACTTATTGTTTTATGCGATAGTTATAAGGGTTATCATGAGCTGGATAAACCCAAATTTTAGAAATCCATTAGCTGATTTATTAATCATAGTTACCGAGCCTATAATGTCTCCACTGCGTAAACATATCCCAGCAATAGCTGGATTTGATTTATCTCCTCTTGTCGCGGTTGTTATCATAAAGGTTATCACGATAACAATTGGTGGATCACTACCTTTACAAATTCTAGGTTAAATTATGAGTAATAAAGTTGGCTTTGTAAGTCTAGGTTGTCCTAAGGCTTTAGTTGATTCTGAGCGAATTATAACTCAGCTACGCGCTCAAGGTTATGATTTAGTATCTAGTTATGCGGATGCAAATATTGTAATCGTTAATACCTGCGGTTTTATTGATTCTGCAGTTACAGAATCACTTGATACCATTAAAGAAGCTATGGCCGCAAATGGCCGAGTAATAGTAACTGGATGTTTAGGTGCAAAAGCTGAACTAATTCGCGAAGCCTGTCCAGATGTTTTACATATAAGTGGTACACATGCGTATGAGCAAGTAGTTGCAGCCGTACATAAATATTTACCACCACCACAAAATCCATATACATCTTTAATTCCTCCTGGAGGAGTAAAGCTTACTCCCAGACATTATGCCTATTTAAAAATTTCAGAAGGATGTAACCATAAATGTACTTTCTGTATAATTCCTTCGATGCGCGGTAAATTATCAAGCTATAACTTAACCAATATTTTAACAGAGGCCAGACAGTTAAAAGATGCTGGGGTTAAAGAATTGCTTATTGTCTCACAAGATACAAGCGCATATGGAATTGATACGCATTATAAAGACGTAGAGTGGCAAAATAGAACTATTAAAACTAAATTCTATAATTTATGTGAGGAACTTGGCAAACTTGATATATGGATACGCTTACATTACGTATATCCATATCCACACGTTGATGACATTATTCCTTTAATGCGTGACGGACATGTTCTTCCTTACCTAGATATACCCTTACAACATGCTAACTCTAGAATATTAAAAGCCATGAAACGCCCGGCTTGTACGGAAAACACCTTAAATAGGATTCAAAATTGGCGTAGCATATGTCCCAATATTACTTTAAGATCAACATTTATAGTTGGATTCCCAGGAGAGACTGAACAAGAGTTTTCCGAACTTTTAGAATTTTTGAAAATTGCAAAACTAGATAGAGTTGGATGCTTTAAATATTCAAATGTTGATGGAGCTAAAGCTAATCTTTTAGACAATCAAATACCAGAAGAAGTTAAAGAAGAACGCTTACATAGATTTATGCAGTTACAATCAGAAATAAGCAAGAATAAATTAAAAGAAAAAATTGGCACAACAATACCAGTTATTGTTGATAGCATAAGTAATAATGAGGTTATAGCTAGAAGTCAAGGAGATGCTCCCGAAATAGACGGCTTAGTTTACTTAACTCCTAACCAGAACCTAAAAGTAGGTAATATTTATAATGCTTATATTCATGCAAGCGATGAGTATGATTTATTTGGAGAAACCAAATAGCTTCTAACTAAAATGAATTAGGATCAGCTATTGCCCATTCTTCTTTAAATCTTTCGGGTATATCACCTCTTAATAATTGGCCATGTTCTAGATATTCTAAAACTTGGGATAAAGGTTTAGACTCATTTTTTGAAACTCTGTGAATCAAATGTGCTGGGGTCAATTGGCTTGGATTAGTCAGACCCATAGCACCTACAATCCCTAAAAAGCTATGAATTGTATTTCGATGATAAGATGCTACTCTATGCATCTTAGAGTCAACATCCAAACCTTTTTGTAACCTAAGATTTTGGGTTGCCACCCCAGTTGGGCAAGTATTTGCATCACATTGCTTTGACTGGACACATCCTGCAGCCATCATCATTGCGCGTGCAGAATTACACAAGTCTGCGCCGGATGCAATTCTATATACCATATCAAAACCTGTTGCTATTTTTCCACTACATATTATCCTGATTTTCTCTCTAATACCCAGCCCAACTAAAGTATTATGCACCAAAAATAATCCTGAATCCAAAGGCTCACCAATACGGTTACTAAACTCTAAAGGTGCAGCACCAGTGCCTCCTTCAGCACCATCAACTGTGATAAAATCAGGCAATAAATCTGTCTCTACCATAGCCTTACAGATAGCAAATAACTCGGTAATTTTACCAACACATAGTTTAAAGCCTATAGGTTTTCCATCAGATAACTCTCGTAATTTTTGAACAAACTCTAATAAACCTTTAGGAGTAGAAAAAGTTGTATGTGCCGGTGGCGAAATAACATCTTTACCAAGTTGAACTCCACGAATTTCGGCTATTTCTTTTGTCAGTTTTGCTGCTGGCAAAATTCCACCGTGCGAAGGTTTCGCACCTTGTGAAAGTTTAATCTCTATCATTTTTACTTCATTAGAATTGGCAATTTTTACAAATAATTCTTCACTAAAGTTACCATCTTCATCACGACAACCAAAATAGCCTGTGCCTAATTGAAATATAATATCACCGCCTTGTAAGTGATAACTACTTAATCCACCTTCCCCGGTATTATGCGCAAAACCTCCTATCTTTGCGCCTTTATTCAAAGCTTTAATTGCATTAGCAGATAAAGCGCCAAAGCTCATACCAGATATATTCAAACGCGAAGCAGAGTAAGGTTGTTTGCAGTTTTTTCCACCTATAATTATCCTAGCCTCAACATCTTCAACTGCTTTTGGTGAAAGAGAATGTGAAACCCAAGTATAACCAACCTTCCAAATATCTTTAGATGTCCCAAAAGGTATGGTGTCTCGCACATTTTTAGCGCGCCTATAGATAACTGAGCGTATTTCCCTATTAAAAGGCCGCTCTTCTTCATCATTGGCTATAAAATATTGTTGTATTTCTGGACGAATAAATTCAAATAAATAACGAAAATTCCCAACGACTGGAAAGTTACGCCTTATCGCACTTCTCTTTTGTACAACGTCATTTACCCAAATGACAAGTACTATAACACAAAGCAAAGGAATCCATTCTTCATGTCCCCAAATCATCAAACGTAATATGATAACAAGAAAAAACACGCCTGATAATATAAACCATTGTCTCCGCATAACAACCCAACTATCCATGTAATATCATTATATAAATCTAAAATAATCGCTCTATAAAAGCAATAAGTAATTGGAATACTTAAAAACTACAATGTACTAAGTTCTGTTTCTTTACAATATCCCAACAATTATAATATCATTTTCTCTATTTGCTAGAATATAAAAAGGAGTTTATATGTATTTAACCGGCTTTGGTAATTATCATCAAACGGAAGCAATGCCAGGGGCGCTACCTAGCAAACAAAATTCACCTCAAGTTTGCAAATATGATTTATATCCAGAACAATTATCTGGTAGCGCATTTACAAGACCCAGACACAATAACTTACACTCTTGGATGTATAAAAAATTTCCGTCTGTTGCCAATAATGCTTATGAATTAAGTTCAATTAAAATCTGTAAGCCATTTGCAAACCCACAAACACCTAACCAACTACGTTGGTCAGCCCCGCCAATTCCAAATGATAATACTGATTTTATTAATGGCCTAAATCATATTGCAGGTAGTCAAAATATTAATGCTTATTTGTACCATTGTAATATATCAATGGATAATAAATATTTTAAAAATCAAGATGGCGAGTTATTATTTGTTCCTTATCTTGGCAATATTAAACTAGCAACAGAATTTGGTAACTTGGAAGTTAGCCCTGGATTTATAGCGGTTATTCCACGAGGAGTTACATTTAAAGTAATTCTTAACTCCGAAGCTTGTTCTGGATATCTTTGTGAAAATAAAGGATCTCCACTTAGTCTTCCCCAACTAGGACCAATTGGTGCAAATGGTCTTGCCAACCCAAGGCACTTTCTTTATCCAACAGCCGACTTTGAGGACAATAATAATGATGTTGAATTATATAGTAAGTACCAAGATAATATCTGGATTAGTTCACAAAATAAGTCTCCTTTAAATACTGTCGCTTGGCATGGTAACTATGCTCCTTACATGTATGACTTATCTCTTTTTAACACAATAAATACAGTAAGCTTTGATCATCCAGATCCTTCTATATTTACAGTTTTAACTTCGGAAAGTGAAATTCCTGGAATTGCAAATCTAGATTTTGTTATTTTCCCACCACGATGGATGGTTGCAAAAAATACGTTTCGTCCTCCATATTTTCATAGAAACATAATGAGCGAATTTATGGGGCTAATAAAAGGACAGTACGATGCTAAAGATAGTGGATTTGAAATTGGGGGAATTAGTATTCATAATTGCATGACTCCTCATGGACCAGACGTTCAATCATATAATGCCGCAATAGAAACGAAGTTAAAGCCTGATTACTACCATAACACTTTGGCATTTATGTTTGAAACAAAAAATATTTGGCAATATACTGAACATGCATACAATAGTAAAAGCAGACAAAAAGATTATTTGAAATGCTGGAAAGGATTTAAATAACTAAAATATACCCTCCTCCCACCAAAAAAATTTAGTGGGGAGAGGCTTTACTTAATTATCAAATAAATCATCATGGTTTAAACCAATATTCTCTAAATGCTTACGTAAAGCTTTTAGTGCTTCTACTTGGATTTGGCGCACCCTTTCTCTAGTTAAATTAATCTCTTCACCAACCTCCTCAAGCGTTGCCTTTTCAAATCCGCGTAAACCGAATCTTCTAGATATAACTTGACGTTGATTGTAGGTTAACTCATCTAAAAGCTCTTCAATTTGCGACCTTAGATTTTCATCTGTAAGTAAAACAGCAGGATTAATACTATTTTCATCAGGTATCGTATCAAGTAAAGATTTTCCGTCTTCATGATTTATTGAGCTATCAAATGAAGTTACTTTATCATTTAAACAAAATAACTTTTCAACATCTTCAATCGGTACATCTAACATATCAGCTATTTCTTCTGGCGATGGTTCATGATCTAGTTTTTGCGTTAATTGTCTGGCTGCGCGTAAATAGACATTTAATTCTTTTAAAACATGAATAGGCAAACGAATTGTGCGGGTTTGATTCATAATCGCTCGCTCTATTGTTTGTCTAATCCACCAAGTTGCATAAGTAGAAAATCTAAATCCGCGATCCGGGTCAAATTTCTCAACTGATTTCATTAAACCCAAATTACCTTCTTCAATTAAGTCTAATAAAGGTAATCCACGATGCAAATATCTTCTTGAAATTTTTACAACTAAACGTAAATTAGATTCAATCATTTTTTTTCTAGCATCGCTATCGCCTTTTAATGCGAGCCTTGCATATTGCACTTCTTCTTCAGCTGATAATAAAGGAGAAAATCCTATTTCATTTAAGTATAATTGTGTTGCATCCATAGTTTTTACAATATGCTTGGAGCTAGACTGAAAACTTGGGAATGATTCACGATCACTAAAATCATGTTCATCACTAGAACCAGCATCTTTTTCATCACAATCACCGTCTTCTAGATCATTTAATAATGGTGTATCACTATCATCATTAAAATCCTCTTCTAAATCTATGCTTTTATTATCATCCATAATTGCACCAAGTTTTAAGAAACATCACTATAAAGTAAACGAAAATTACAAGAAAATCTATAAGCATACCATATGAACGCACGATTTTAGCATTAAAATTTGATCAATAAGACGTATGTTGGGCCTTGGCCCAACATACTCCTATATACATAGCCTATGAATGCCGTAAAAATATATAAGGATCTAATGGCTTACCTTTTTTTCTAATTTCAAAATGTAATCCATAGTATTTATGATTTATAATACCCATTTCAGCGATTATTTGACCAGCATTAATATATTGACCTTCTCTTACCAAGTTTTTCGCATTATTGCCATATGCTGTAAGATAATTATTGCTATGTTTTATAATTATTAAGTTGCCATAATTTTCAAGTCCACTGCCAGAATAAGCAACTATTCCGCCTTGCGCGGCATGAATTTTAGTTCCTTTGCTACCACCTATATCTATCCCTTTCCGCCCCAAGCGTGGCGCGAAGGAAGCTCTTATTGGCCCTTTTACAGGCCAAAACCACTTGTTATTTTTATGCCAATATGTTTTTTTAGACGCTTTAAAATGCCTAACTGGCATACGCGTTCTAGGTGTTGTTTTAGGGTATAATCTTATTACTTGACCAATTGCCAATATATATGGAGGATGAATATTATTAATTTGTGCTAATTTTTTATAATCAGCATCATATAAAAAAGCAATTGAATATAATGTTTCACCACGTTTAACTTTATGCGTATATGCATGTAAATTAGAATTACTTAAACTTAACTCAGATACAGGAGCTGGTGTTTGACGATTTCCACACGAAATTAATGTTAAAACTACAAACAGCAATAACCATTTGCGCATAAATAGAACCTATATCCATTTACAAATAAAATAAATCAAGACCATTGCAATTAAAATAAAATAACCAAGAAAATCAATATAACGCCGTAAATTTTTCTCCAAAGAATCTCCAACGTAATACAAAATACCTGATACCAAAAAGAAACGCAGGCCTCTCCCAATTATTGAGCCAATCACAAAAACAAACATCGGAACCTGCATAGCTCCAGCGGTTATTGTAAAAACCTTATAAGGAAAAGGAGTAAACCCGGCTAAAATTACCAACCACATACTACTATTGCTTAACCAAGCCTTTACATTATTATAATGTTTGGCCATAGAAGAAGCCAAAATATACGGCTCAACAAACCCTATAGCATACATACCAATATAATAACCTAAAATACCGCCTGCAACTGAAAATAAAGTAGCAATAAAAGCGTTATACCAAGCCTTTCTAGGCGAAGCAAGGCCCATACTAATTAACATCATATCTGGTGGAATTGGAAAAAAACATGATTCAATAAAGGATACACCAGCCAAATAATATCTTGCATGTCGGTGTCCAGACCAAAAAATAGTTCTGTCGTATAAGTAAGAGAAAATTTTCATATTAAACTTTGATCCCATCTAACCATGATGCTACATTAGCAAAAACATTATAATTAGTCATATCTAAATGAATGGGAGTAACTGATACAAAGCCTCTCTTTACCGCATAAAAGTCTGTTCCTTCACTAGCATCAGCCTCTTTACCTGGCTCACCTATCCAATATATAGTTCTACCTCGAGGATCTTCTAGCTTTTGCGTTGTCTCTGCCTTATGTCTTGTACCAAGGCGAGTTATTTCTATACCATGTATTTCTTCTACTGGAAGATCAGGTACATTTACATTCAACATTGTCATTTTTGGTAAATTATTTTGCAATACTTGTGTTGCAATCTTACGAGCGAAAATAGCAGCTGTACGATAATGTTGGCTATCACGACTAACACAAGATACAGCTATAGATGGGACACCTAGATTACAACCTTCCATCGCTGCAGCGATTGTCCCAGAATATAAAACATCATCTCCCAGATTTGAACCATCGTTTATCCCAGAAATAACCATGTCATAATGCTTATCAAAATAACCTGTTAACGCTAAATGAACACAGTCAGTTGGAGTACCATCAACACTATGCGACCCATTTGCAAGTTCTCTTACTCGCAGTGGATTTAGAAGAGTCAAAGAATTACTAGCCCCGCTTCTATTTCTATCTGGAGCAATAACATCGACATCGGCGATTTTAGCAATCTCCTCTGCTAAAATTTCAATTCCAGGAGCTAACACACCATCGTCATTACTAATTAAAATTTTCATGAATAAGTATATCCTTGTTATAAACTTTTTTAGAAATTGTGCAAAGTACTACTTTATACCATTGAATACTGCACATCACCTAGGCGATTCAAGCCATTTAATTAAAAGTAATCTCTCATTTATCTCTTGTTGATTTGCGGCAATTTCTTGAGATAATTGTTTATCATCCTTATTCTTTGCTAATAATTCTTTTTGTTTAGCAAGCTTTTCTTGAGATGCTAGAATAGCTTTGCCATATCCTTGTCTATCAATTTGCAACTGGATTGCAAAATCATTTATACGTTCAGCAAAAGTTTTTAATTCCACACAAGTAAAATTAATATGCGGTGCCTGTTTAGGACAATTAGCAAGATCTCGCTCTATCATAACAGGACTAAGCTTAGAATAATCAACCTGAGACGCAAAAGTTGCAGTACTTACCAAAAATACCAAAAAAATTATATATTTCATAAATTTTGCATGAATATTTAACAGATTCTGTAAGGATACCACAAGACTAAAGTTTAATCACGCAAGATAAGATAAAAAGTCAAAGGATTTATAAGCCATACTGGATCTTTACAGAAAACTAATACTGAGGTATCTTCAACTTTTAACAAAAATACTAACACATGCATTTCTTTGTCGACTATATAGAACCACTTACTGTTTGGTTGCAAAACAATCCAAAGTCTGCATTATTTATTACATTTTTAATTTCCTTAACTGAATCTCTTGCAATAATTGGCAGTATTATTCCTGGTTCCCTAACTATGACTGCCGTTGGCATTCTGGCCGGTTCTGGGGTTATGCGCATTGATCTAACACTAATTTCTGCCTCCATAGGAGCAATTGCTGGAGATGGAGTAAGTTATTTACTTGGATATATTTATAGCGAGAAGCTTACTAAAATGTGGCCATTTAAGAAATATCCAAGTCTTATTTTCTATGGCAAATCTTTTTTTCTAAAACATGGCGGCAAAAGTGTGGTAATTGGCAGATTTATTGGCCCTTTACGCTCGATTATTCCAGTGATAGCTGGAATAATGAACATGCCAAAGTTATTATTTTTCATTGCGAATTTTATATCAGCAATTGGCTGGTCGGCTTTATACGTTATGCCTGGATACTTGGTAGGAGCTGCTAGTAGCCAATTATCTCATGATAGCGCTAGACGTCTATTTATTTTAATCATTATTTCCCTATTAATTATCTGGATTGCAAGTAAGGTTATTCATTTTTGCATAAGATCTTTAAATCACTGGTACAATAAAAATCTAGATAAAATTTATAATTGGCTAGTAAAATACCCTTATTTAAAAGGATTATTTAGGGAAGATGTTAGTGCTCAATCAATAAACGGCCTCACAGTTAGCTTAGTCATATCGTTGGCGTTAAGCTTTTTGTGCGTACTTTTAATTAGTCTTTTTGTATTACAAGATAGTTGGATAAATGACATAAATGGAGCTGTGGCATTCTTCTTTCAAGGAATTCGCTCACAATATATAGATATAACATTAATAATAATTAATCTAATCACAAGCCCCATACCATTACTAACTGTATTTAGCATTTTTCTTATCTCAGCACTACTAGTCAAAGATTTCCGCCTTGCTAGATTTTTAGCAAGCATTGCTATTAGTTCCATTTTAGTTGTCTATATTTTTTCTCTATTTATAGATGTTCCAAATGCAACAGATTTATACCAATTATATATTGATGCCACATTCCCGGTTATTAGTTTAACTTGGGCGACCGCTTTATTTAGCTTTACAATATATTATTTAATCGAATTTAAAAGGCGTGAAGTACAATATTATTTATTAAGAATAATTTTATTTACAACTCTATGCTTATCTGGGATTTCTTCTATTTATTTAGGAGACAACTGGCTATTTACTGTCTTGGCATCTTATTTTATTGGCTTATGTATTGGAATAATACACTGGGTTTTGTATCAAAAACAATAT
>JAUIBC010000125.1 GCA_030427555.1 Gammaproteobacteria bacterium
GCTGCTAGTGCCGCAGCGTTACTACTTTGCGCCGGAGCTCCAGGCAAGCGCTTATGTTTACCACACGCGCGAGTTATGATTCATCAACCATTAGGTGGTTATAGAGGTCAGGCTACCGATATAGAAATTCATGCCCGTGAAACTTTAAAAGTACGTGAAACTTTAAATCACATTATGTCTAAGCATACCAATAAAACTCCTGAGCAAATTATGCGTGATACGGAAAGAGATAATTTCATGAGTGCTGAGCAAGCTCTTGAATATGGTATAGTAGATAAAGTGTTTCATGGACGCGATGAATAATTATCATTTTTGAAAATTATTGGTTGTTATTTCGAAATTAATCCACATATATAAAGAACAAGAGTAGTAATAGGTAATTTCACGTAATAGTGAAAAGGGGTATATAGATGGGTAAGTCAGATAATAATAGCACAAAAATGCTATATTGCTCTTTTTGTGGTAAAAGTCAAAATGAAGTTAAAAAGTTAATTGCTGGTCCATCGGTTTATGTATGTGATGAATGCATTGAATTGTGTAACGATATAATACGTGATGAGACTAAAAATACTCCAGAAGAAACAGAAATACATCTTCCTAAGCCAAAAGAGATAGCTAAAATACTTGATGAATATGTCATTGGTCAAGAGCACGCTAAAAAAGTATTGTCTGTTGCGGTGTATAACCATTACAAGCGCATGTATCGAAAAGATAATGATGGTATAGAGCTTGGTAAAAGTAATATTTTACTTATTGGTCCAACAGGTAGTGGTAAAACATTACTTGCTCAGACGTTAGCAAGGTTGTTGAATGTTCCATTTGCTATCGCAGATGCAACCACTTTGACTGAAGCTGGTTATGTTGGTGAAGATGTAGAAAACATTATCCAAAAACTTTTACAAAAATGCGATTATGATGTAAATAAAGCTCAGCAGGGTATAGTTTATATTGATGAAATCGATAAAATAACTCGTAAATCAGATAATCCATCTATCACTAGAGATGTTTCAGGCGAAGGTGTGCAGCAAGCTTTATTAAAATTGATTGAAGGAACGGTTGCTTCCGTACCTCCTCAAGGAGGCAGAAAGCATCCTCAGCAAGAGTTTTTGCAGGTAGATACCTCTAACATTTTATTTATTTGTGGTGGCGCATTTTCTGGTTTGGATGAAGTAATACGCCAACGTACTGATAAATCTGGGATTGGTTTTTCAGCGTCTGTGAATAAAAAAGAAAATACAGATATGAGCGAAACTCTTAAAAAGCTTGAGCCGGATGATTTAGTTAAGTACGGGTTAATACCAGAATTTGTTGGTAGATTACCAGTGGTTACTACTTTGCATGCTCTAGATGAAAAAGCTCTTATTGATATATTAACTAAGCCTAAGAATGCATTAGTAAAACAGTTTTGCTCATTATTTATGATGGAAAATGCCGAGCTAACTTTTAAAGAAGAAGCTTTGCATAGTATTGCTAAAAAAGCATTAGAACGAAAGATTGGTGCTCGTGGTTTGCGAGCAATATTAGAATCTATTTTATTAGATACTATGTATGAGTTACCTTCGCTTGATAATGTTAGTAAAGTTATAGTAGATGAGAACGTTGTTAATAACTTTAGTCAACCAATATTAGTTTATGAAGATGCTGATAATACTAAATCAGTTGCTAATGGTGATGCTGATTAAAAGGGGAATGTATGGCTGACCAACAGGAAATGTCAACCGATGAATTATTAACGGATTTATCTAATTTACCAGTTCTACCATTACGTGACGTTGTAGTCTATCCGTATATGGTAATTCCTTTGTTTGTAGGCAGGGAGAAATCTATAAAGGCTCTTGAGGCATCCATGCTTCAAAATAAGCGTATTGTGCTAGTTGCACAACGTAAGGCATCTGAAGATGAGCCTACTCCAGAAAATTTATTTAATTTTGGAACTGTAGCAAGCCTTCTTCAATTACTTAAATTACCTGATGGTACAGTTAAGGTTTTAGTCGAAGGTGAGCAAAGAGTTAAAATTAACTCATATAATTTCGACCAAGATTATATAAGTGCTAATGCTGAATCTGTTACTGAGATAAGTGAGAAATTTAAAGATAAAGAAGTGCAGATTATGGTGCGCTCATTAATGTCTCAATTTGAACAGTATATTAAACTAAATAAAAAAATACCTCCGGAAGTTTTGGCATCTTTAGCTGGCATAGATGAAGCTGGCCGGCTTACAGATACTATATCTGCGCATTTATCTTTAAAAATTGAAGATAAACAAGAATTACTTGAAAAGCTTGATGTTGGCGATCGCCTAGAGAAATTAATGGGAGCTATTGAAAGCGAAATTGATTTACTGCAAGTAGAAAAAAGAGTAAGAGGGCGTGTTAAAAGACAAATGGAGAAAAGTCAGCGCGAATATTACTTAAATGAGCAAATTAAGGCGATACAGAAAGAGCTTGGAGAAATATCTGAAGAAGGTAATGAGCTTGAGCAGTTAGAGGAATCTATTAAAAAATCTGGAATGTCCAAAGATGCTCTTGAAAAAGCCAATGCTGAATTAAAAAAACTTAAACTAATGCCTCCAATGTCAGCTGAAGCTACTGTTATTCGTAGTTATTTAGACTGTATGTTAAGTGTCCCTTGGAAAAAACGAGATAAAATTCAATTCGATTTAAAAAAGGCTGAAAATATTCTTAATAAAGACCATTATGGATTAGAAAAAGTTAAAGAAAGAATATTAGAATACTTGGCTGTACAACAACGAGTTAAACGTCTTAAAGGGCCAATATTATGTTTAGTCGGTCCTCCAGGAGTAGGAAAAACTTCATTAGGACAATCAATAGCAAATGCAACTGGTAGAACTTTTATTCGAATCGCTCTTGGCGGTGTAAGAGATGAAGCGGAGATTAGAGGGCATCGTAGAACGTATATTGGATCTATGCCAGGTAAGATAATCCAAAAACTTTGCAAGGCTGGGGTTAAAAACCCATTAATTATGCTAGATGAAGTAGATAAGATGGCTATGGATTTTCGTGGTGATCCAGCATCTGCTTTATTAGAAGTGTTAGATCCTGAACAAAATCATACTTTTAGTGATCATTACTTAGAAGTTGATTATGATCTTAGTGAGGTTATGTTTATTGCCACGGCAAACTCACTTGAGATACCAGCTCCATTGCTAGATAGGATGGAGGTTATTAGGCTTGCTGGTTATACAGAGGATGAAAAAGTAAATATTGCTAGAAATTATTTGGTTCCCAAACAGAAAGAATTAAATGGTTTAAAAGATAAAGAAATATCTATTGCTGATGGAGCTGTGCATGAAATTATTCGGCACTATACTCGTGAGGCAGGAGTTAGAAATTTAGAGCGAGATATTGCTAATATTTGTCGTAAAGTAGTTAAAGATATTTTAACTAATAAAAAGCTTATAAAAGTTAATGTTACTGCTAGGAACATTAATAAATATTTAGGGGTTAAGAAGTTTAGATATGGTTTAGCTGAAACCGAAGACCGTGTTGGGCAAGTAACAGGACTTGCTTGGACTAGTGTAGGTGGAGAATTGCTAACTATAGAAGCTTCAGTTGTTCCAGGCAAAGGCAAGTTATTGCAAACTGGTCAACTTGGTGAGGTTATGCAAGAGTCTATTCATGCTGCCATGACGGTTGTTAGGGGGCATATTAACGATTTTGGGGTAGATGCTGATTATTTTGATAAGCATGATATACATGTGCATGTCCCAGAGGGGGCAACACCAAAGGATGGGCCAAGCGCAGGTATAGGAATGTGCACAGCTTTAGCTTCGGTTGTTACTCAGAAGCCCGTGCGCGCGGATCTTGCTATGACTGGTGAAATAACCTTACGTGGACAAGTATTACCAATAGGTGGGCTAAAAGAAAAGCTCTTGGCCGCACATCGTGGTGGTATAAAACAAGTCGTGATACCTAGAGAGAACGAAAAAGATTTAATAGAAATACCTAAAAATATCTTAAGTAAGTTAAATATACATTTAGTGGACAACATAGAAGAAGTTTTAAAACTAGCCTTACAAGACAAAAATAAAGCAAAAAAAGCTAAGGATAAGAAAAAAACATAAAATAATTAAAAAAAAGATTTACATACGACGAAAATACGCGTATATTCCCGTCCGTACTTTGATGCGTTTGTAGTTTTCCTTAATTAAAGTGAAAGTTATTAACATATAGTTTGACGGGATTAATTAGATCTGGTTTAATTAATTCAAGTTTGCTGTACACCGAATTGTTCTTGTGGATTATATGCCATAGTACAAGAGGGAAAAGTGGGTTAAGTTGATACAAGCTTAATCT
>JAUIBC010000126.1 GCA_030427555.1 Gammaproteobacteria bacterium
CTGATTTGAAGCAAGCTAGTATTGCCGCTGTGCCAGAAAAACTTTTAAAATCTTTTGATATTTTTGATGTATATGTTGGTCAAGGCGTGCCATCTGGTAAGAAAAGTATAGCGATATCTTTGGCGTTACAAGATGATAATGCGACTTTAGTTGATGAAAAAATTAATGACATAATGGATACTCTTTTAAATACTTTAATTTCTAAATATAAAGTGATTTTACGCGTATCGTAATTAGCGCTTTAATGATTAATTTAAGTATGTTTTAAAAAGAGGTTAAACTCTGGTAGGATTATGTTATTTTATTAATTCTGTAATAGTTTATGGGATTTATTATGTCTGCCATGAGTAAAAATATATTAGCTGAAGAGTTATGTGGTGAGTTTAAGTTATCGCGATCGGATGCTAAGGATTTGGTTGATGAGTTTTTTATAAATATAAAACTTACTCTTGAGTCAGGAGATTCTGTTAAGCTTTCTGGGTTTGGTAATTTTATATTAAGAGACAAACCAGAACGTCCAGGACGAAACCCTAAAACAGGCGAAGAAGTTCCTATTTCCGCACGTAGAGTAGTTACATTTAAGCCTGGATTAAAGCTGAAAAAACAAGTGGACAAAAAAAATTATTGATATTTATTAGTTTTACTTGTAGATTCTTTCAAATTTAGTTAAAATCGCCGGTCTGTAGTTAAATTAATATGGGACTATGGGGTGTAACCATTGGTGGTACAACTCTATAAGGTCTTGTTTATAGTCGGCGATATGGAGTTATTTTAATGAAAACATTTAGCGCCAAGTTACACGAAGTTAAGCGTGATTGGTACATTATTGACGCCAGTGATAAGGTTTTAGGTCGCCTAGCCACTGAAATTGCCTCAAAATTAAGAGGTAAACACAAAGCAGAATATACTCCGCATGTAGATACAGGAGATTATATTGTTGTTACAAATGTGGAAAAGTTAAGGGTAACCGGCCGTAAAAATAAAAATAAAAAATATTATTCACACTCTGAATATCCTGGTGGGATTAAAGAAATAACTTTTGATAAGTTACAAGCTAAAAATCCAGCTCGTATTCTTGAGAAAGCAGTAAAAGGAATGCTTCCTAAAAATCCGCTAGGTCGTGATATGTATCGTAAGTTAAAAATTTATGTAGGTAATGAGCATCCACATTCTGCTCAACAACCTAAACATTTAGAAATTGAGGGATAATTTATATGGCTCAAAAGCAACATTATGGTACTGGCCGAAGGAAAAGCTCTACTGCACGAGTATTTTTACGTCCAGGTAATGGTAACATTACTATAAATAAACGCGCTCTTGATGAATACTTTGGTCGTGAGACAGCATCAATGATTATTCGTCAACCTTTAGAAACAGTAGATATGTTAAGTAAATTTGATATTTATGCGACTGTTTCTGGTGGCGGAATTTCTGGTCAAGCTGGTGCGGTTAGATTGGGTATTGCTAGAGCTTTGGTTCAGTATGATGAAGCTGATATGCAAGAAGGTGATGAACCTGCAGAAGACTCTTTTCGTAGAAAATTACGTGCTCGTGGTTTATTGACTCGTGATTCACGTAAAGTTGAAAGAAAGAAAGTTGGTTTACATAAAGCACGTAAAGCTACTCAATACTCTAAGCGTTAATTTTTTCCGTGTTTGGCAATGCCAAATATTATTACCTCTCTCCCTTTGTGTGTTAGAGGTAATAATATAGCGTATGGTGAGGGCCTTTAGCATTATGTTTAAAATGCGTCGAAGTACTAAGCCAAATTCTATTAAGCAATTAGATTTAAAGCGACGTAAATTCTTAATCGACGTGTCAAAATTTATTGGCGGATTTGGTGCGATTTATGCGCTATTCCCATTTGTATCATCTTTAAATCCAAATAAAAAAGTTTTACGTAATAATCAGCCTCTCAAAGTTGATGTAGGTCATCTTAAACCAGGTGAACAAATGACGGTTAAGTGGCGAGGTAAACCAATTTGGATTATCTATCGAACTAATGAGCAATTACAAGAATTACAAATAAGTAACCAAAATTTACGTGATCCAGAATCATTAACTGATCAACAGCCTGATTATGCGAAAAATATTTATCGTGCACGTAATCCTAAATATCTAGTATTAGTTGGTTTATGCACGCATCTTGGTTGTTCTCCAAAATTAAAATCTAACAACAACTCAAACAAACAATCAGGTTTTTATTGTCCTTGTCATGGTTCGCGTTTTGATTTATCTGGTCGGGTATATAAGGGTATGCCTGCGCCAATTAATTTAGAAGTTCCGCCATATTATTTTTCAAGTGAAAATGTGATAGTAATTGGGGCTTCTCATGCATAAACTTATTAATTGGATGACTGCTCGTTTCCCTTGGCACAGGCTTGTTGGAAAAAATTATTTTGTGCCAAAAAATCTAAATCTTATGTATTGTTTTGGGGCTATTGCTGTTTTGGTATTAATAAATCAACTATTAACCGGGCTTTGGTTAAGTATGTTTTATACACCAACAACAACTCAGGCTTTTGCATCAATTCAGTTGATTATGCGCGATGTAAATTATGGGTGGTTATTGCGTTATATGCATACCACTGGCGCATCCGCACTGTATGTTATTCTTTATCTGCATATTTTTCGTGGTTTTTTGTATGGTTCATATCAAAGGCCGCGCGAATTGGTGTGGTTACTGGGTATGTTGTTATTCGTGGTGATTATGGCTGAGTCTAGTTTTGGCTATCTTTTACCATGGGGACAAATGTCATATTGGTCCATGCAAGTAATAACTTCATTGTTTAGTGTTATTCCATACTTTGGTGAGAAGTTGGTTATTTGGGCGCGTGGAGATTTTGTGGTAAGTGGGGTAACTCTGTTACGCTGTTATGCCTTGCATATCGTTGGCTTGCCGTTTTTGATGTTTTTATTAATAATTTTGCATGTTAAATCTTTGCATCATGTTGGTTCTAATAATCCACAAGGGATAGATATTGAAAGATTAGGGGATGATTCTAAAAATCCAAATATGTTAGCTTTTTATCCTTTTTATATGATTAAAGATTTCTTAGTGATGTTAATTTTTTTAGTTATTTTTTTTCTAGTCGTTTTTTTTATGCCAGATATGCAAGGGTATTTTATTGAGACCAATAATTACGCTGTTGCAAACAGTATGCAATCGCCTGAAGATATTAGGCCTCTTTGGTATTTAATGCCTTTTTATGGGATATTAAAAGTTATTCCCAATAAAACTTTGGGGGTAATATTGATGCTTTGCGCTATTTTAGTTTTATTTCTTTTGCCTTGGTTAGATAAAAGTCCCGTGCGTGCTATGCGTTATAAGGGTATTTATTCGCGCCTTGGATTCCTTGGGTTTATATGTAGTTTTATTTTATTAGGTTATTTTAGTATTCAAGATTTAAATCCAATTAATCTGTTATTTGCAAGGGTCTGTATTATTATTTATTTTGTTAGTATTTTATCGATGCCGATTTACACTAGATTTGAAAAATGTAAGCAACCACCGTTGAGTATAACTGGATGAAGAAATTGGTTTGGACGTATTTTTGGTATATTGCAATTTTAATTGCATGTTCTGTTAATGCTTATACTAATCAGACGAATATTAAAAATGGCGAACGACTATTTTTGAGCTACTGTAATGGTTGCCATAGTTTAAAATATACAGATTATCCAGTTGTTAGTATGCCTAATTTAGAGGCGCAGCATTGGTTTGGTATTGTACCTCCGGATTTAACTTTGATTAGTAAATATCGAGGAAAGGAGTGGCTTAAAGAATATTTGCATAGTTTTTATTCCGATAAGTCCCGACCTTTTAACTGTAATAATAAATTAATGCCTAATGTACAAATGCCAAATGTTTTGTATCCTATCGCAAATAGTAAAAGTTATACGCAAGATATCGAGGATATAGTTGAATTTTTAACTTTTGTTGCTGATCCAACGGTTGAAGAGCGTTATAGATTAGGTATTTTTGTAGAGTTGTTTTTAATTATTCTCATATTTATGATGATTCGTCGTGTTATTTGATGTCTATCACAGTTGTCGCATCAAAATTTTAAAGCACATTCTGCTGAATTAGGTTTGTTATTAGTTGAATTAGATAAAAGTCAAGGATAAAAATGTCGGTAATCAAGTTAAGCTGTCGTTAAAATTTAGTTGGAGTAAATTTAATAAATGGTCAATCGTTTTTTTAGAAGTTATAACTTGAGAAAATCTATTTCCAAGACAGGTCAGACTATGCAAGAGTTCTTATCCAGCTATTTTAACCCATATTCTTTTATTATTTCGCAATCTAATGTT
>JAUIBC010000127.1 GCA_030427555.1 Gammaproteobacteria bacterium
ACAGTAATTAAAAAATACAACAGAAAGTATCTTCCGCTAAGAAACTCACCGACAATTAGCAGGACGATATTTTGGATCCAAAGTACCTTCTTTACAATGCCAAGTTATTTCCCCAGTAGGACTTACTACCGGATGAATAATCATATTGCCATCACCAGCTTTTTTCGTAAAATCTATAGTAATATCACCAGTTGTAGAATTAATAGTAATAGATTTAAAATTTTCCGTAGCTTCTGGACTTTTAAAACCTTTACCTAATGCCGTGCCCTCTAATCTACCATTATTAGCTACAATATCTTCTGCAACAGCCATTTTTGCCTGAGACACAACTTGTAATCCCTCAGCAACTCTAGCCCTAACAACATAATTTTGATATGAAGGTATCGCGATAGACACTAAAATGCCTATAATCGCTATTGTTACCATCAACTCAATTAACGTAAAACCAAATCTTTTCATTACACCCCCCCTCTATCACCTAATTGGTAAAAACGGTATAATACGACATAAGTACCAACTAAAACAATGAATAATTAAAGTATGCAAACCAAAATAGAAAACACTCTTATTAAAAATCTAGAGCCTAAGATGCTTGAAGTGGTTAATGAATCATATAAGCATAATGTGCCTAAAGATGCAGAATCACATTTTAAGATTATTGCTATATCCGATAAATTCAATAATTTAACAAGAATTGCTAGACACAAAATGATTTTTACTATCCTTGAAACAGAATTAAAATCAATACATGCTTTATCTCTTGCTTTGTATACCCCTGACGAATGGCAACAAAACCCAAATAAAACACATCTTACTCCACCTTGCAGTAAAAAAAGGTAATATAAACATGAATTCCAAATCTATACAAAAAATTTCCGTAACTGCTTTAGTACTACTGATTACCGGAGCGATAGACAGTGTTAGAAATTTACCAGCTACAGCCTTATTCGGTTCATCCTTAATTTTCTTTTTTATTTTCTCATCTATTATATTCTTAATTCCTGTAGCCCTAGTATCAGCTGAACTATCTTCCACATGGTCAAACGAAGAAGGCGGAATTTACAGCTGGGTAAAAAATGCATACGGAACGAATATGGCATTTTTTACCATATGGCTACAATGGATTAACACTATGGCTTGGTACCCAACCATACTCTCTTTTATTGCTGGAACCTTGGCCTACCTAATAAACCCAGAACTCGCGCAAAACAAGATATATCTTGTCAGTGTAATTTTAATCGTTTTCTGGTCATTAACTTTTTTGGGGTTATCAGGCCTTAAATCTTCAGCAAAATTTGCAAGCTTTTGCGCAATAGTAGGAATGTTATTGCCTATTGGATTAATAATTATCTTAGCTATAGTTTGGATGATACAGGGACACCCTAGCGCTATTCGAATCAACTTCACAGACATACTACCAAACTTCGATAAAACTCAATCCTGGGTATCATTAACAGCTATAATGACATCCTTTCTCGGTATGGAACTAGCCGCCGTTCATGTTAGAAATGTTAGAAAACCACAGCGAAATTTTCCACGCGCTATGTTTTTTTCAACCATCTTAATCTTATTTACGATGATTTTAGGATCATTAGCTATTGCAATCGTACTCCCAAGCAATGAAATTAGTCTTGTCCAAGGAGTTATGCAAGCATTTACTAATTTTTTACAAGCCTATCACCTATCCGCATTTATGCCTGTTCTCGTAATAATGATTTTATTGGGTAGCGTTGGTAGTATGATAAATTGGATAATTTCTCCAGCTAAAGGATTATTAATCGCGGCAGATCATGGATTTCTACCTAACTGGCTATACAAACTAAACAAACATGGTATTGCATCTAGAATTTTAATCCTCCAAGCAATCCTGGTAACTATACTCTGCAGCGGTTTTTTATTATTACCATCAGTAAATGCTTTCTATTGGTTATTTACTGATTTAAGTACAGAATTATATATTTTAATGTATGTAATGATGTTTATTGCTGCGATAAGACTAAAGCACAAACATTCAACCTTAAACAGACCATTTGCCGTACCAGGAGGTAAAACAGGTTATTATTGCACTTGTGGACTTGGGTTAATTGGTTGTCTAGTTACCTTAATAGTTGGATTTTTTCCTCCTGAAGAAGCAGTTTCAGTAGGTGGAGAAGGACAGTTTAGATTAATATTTAGCCTTGGTATAGCCCTAATGATAACCCCAGCATTTTTATTATATATTAGAAGAAGATTAATAAAAAATCAGAAAGTTTATCTACAATAGACTTCTTCGGAAACCAGCTTCAGATTCAAACTGCGCGAAGAGGTCTAATGGTACTATCACTATTTTGGTGCAACCCCTAAACATTTTAATTCTGTTTCAATATAAAGGCTTTTTTTATCTTCCGTAACAATCTTATCTTTTATTGCATTTATATCTTCTTCATTCATATTTTTGCTTAAGGTTTTTTCCAAAAGATCTATAGCAATATGTAGTGGGTAACAATTCAGTAAATTTATTATCTTGTTTAATTGTAACTGTACGTTTTCTTGTAAGCAGCTAACCAAGCCTGTTTTTTCATGTAAATCTTTCGACGACATACTAATGAAACGCTTTTTTATATCATCACATTTTAGACTATTTATTTTTTCAATATCATCACGAAAAAACTTAATTTTCTGAGACTTATGAATTAACTTATTTTTAAAAAAAACGTTATGGCTACTATCAGTAGCACCATCAATAAATATACTATCTACTAATTTTATACACTTAGATATTTTTTCATAATTATTAATCTCTCCAAATGGCAAAGATCTATATCTAGTAGCATATTTATATAATACCTCTTTAGAGTGGTTATATGGCGCTATAGCATTTTCCCTCCAGGTATTATCGTTAAGGTTTTTTGTTGTTGCAGATGGATAATTTTTCATTAATAAATCTGTAGCTGATGAATCCGATTTAAATCCTTTATCTAGGTCTATTTCTACTTCAAAATTTCTTTGTTTATCTAGATCAACGTCAACCTTAATGCCAACTTTACTTAACCCATATTCAATAACTGCAAGTAATGGCGGCAAAACTAAAGGACGAAGTAAAAAAAATGAGTTAACACTCGAAGCAAACAGATTAATAAAACTAACTGCTCCTAATAAATTCCATCCTGAAATCACAGGACTTAAATACAAAACCAAAAAAAATAATCCGGCCATCATGCTAATAGTTAGGATTATCTCTAAAAATTTAGCATTACCTTGATAAACTCTATTAAGAAACGCTACGGTTAACCCAATAGATAGTAAAATATTAGCTATCATTAAAAATGCAGCTTGAGACATAATACTAGATACAACAACCGTAGGCCCCAAAATAATTCCAAAAATAATTGGAGTAAGAGTAGCTATATTTTTCGAAGCCCTGGAAAATATATTATCGCCTTTGTTTTCTATATCCTTTCTTCTACTGTAAAATTTCTTATTTAACGCAACCACTTTTAATATTCTCTAACAATTTATTATGTATATTTCCAAAACCACGATTACTCATAACCAAAATAGCATCTTCTGCTTTAGCTTCTCGCACAATATTTGAAACAATATCATCAACACTATCCAATACTTGAAATGGCACTTGCCAATTATTAGTCATGCTTTGATGAGCAAAATTTTCTGGATTTAAAATGTAAGCCTTAGCCACACCATTTAAAGCATCAGCCATATTATCTACATGAAAACCTTCACGCATGGTATAAGACGAAAACTCCATAACAGCAAGCACCCGAGCATGGCGTTTACTTTTAGTTAACGCACTTATTGTCCGACGAATAGCTGTTGGGTGATGGGCAAAATCATCATACACAGTAATGCCATTACACACACCTCGCACCTCAAGACGTCGCTTAACTGGTAAAAATTCACTAAGAGCCTCTGCCGCAGTGCTTGGGCTTACACCTATTTTATAACTTGCAGCAATTGCCATTAAGGCATTTTCAACATTATAATCGCCTATAACTGACCATTTAACTTCTGCAACTTTCTGATTTTTATAATAGACCTCAAACTCAGAACCGCACTCATCCTGTAAACTTGCATACCAGTCAGTGCCACCTTGTAATCCAACGTTTTCTAAACCACTATATAAGCCACGTTTAATTACATCATTTAACGCTATATCATTAGCCGGCTTTAAAATTAAGCCTGAGTGTGGGATAGTACGAATTAAAAAGTGAAATTGCTGCTTAATTGCTTCAAGATTGGGATATATATCAGCATGATCAAACTCTAGATTATTTAAAATCGCAATTTCAGGACGATAGTGCATAAAT
>JAUIBC010000020.1 GCA_030427555.1 Gammaproteobacteria bacterium
ATTCAGTTTGGTGAGCGTACATTAGTATTGGAAACCGGTGAAATTGCGCGTCAAGCAGATGGCGCAGTCATGGCTTCTATGAATGGTACTCAAGTATTGGTAACCGTGGTTGCAAAAAAAGACGGGGGCGAAAATAATGATTTTTTCCCGCTTATGGTTATATATCAAGAGAAATCATACGCAGCTGGTAAAATACCGGGTGGATTTAATAAGCGCGAAGGTCGTTTAAGTGAAGAAGAAACACTACGTTCACGTTTGATTGATAGACCTCTTCGTCCTTTATTCCCAGAAGAGTTTAAAAATGAAGTACAGGTTATTGCAACTGTTATGTCGCTTAATCCAGAAGTTCCGGCAGATATAGTCGCAATGCTTGGTGCATCGGCAGCACTTGCAATTTCTGGAATTCCTTTTGCTGGGCCAATTGGTGCTGCGCGAGTTGGTTATAAGGATGGAGTTTATTTGCTAAATCCAACCACTAAATCAATTACTGGTGAATCTGCTCTTGATTTAGTAGTTGCAGGTACTAAAGATGCTATTTTAATGGTTGAATCTGAAGCCAAAGAATTGAGTGAAGATATTATGCTTGGCGCAGTTATGTTTGGCCATGAAATGATGCAAAGTGTTATAAAAGGCATTAACGAATTTGCAAAAGAGGTTGGGACTGACGGTTGGGATTGGAAAGCTCCAGAAGTTGATACAACATTTGTTGCAAAAGTTGCTGAGCTTGCTAAAGAAGATATTAGTAAAGCTTATTTAATAAGGAATAAGCAAGAGCGTTATCAACGTTTAGCAGATATTCGTAAACAAGTTTGTGAAACTATGCAAAATCAGCAAGAAGATATTAACCTTGATAAAGTATTGGCTGAATTTAATAACCTTGAAAAACAACACGTACGTGGACAAATATTAGATGGTGAGCCAAGAATAGATGGCCGTGATAATCATACAGTTCGACCAATCACTGTTAGAGCTGGAGTATTAGATAGAGCGCATGGTTCAGCATTATTTACTCGAGGTGAAACACAGGCAATTGTTACTGCAACTTTAGGTAATGAAAGGTCAGCACAAATACTTGATAAACTTGAAGGCGAAGAAAAAGATAGATTTATGTTGCACTATAACTTCCCTCCTTATTCTGTTGGTGAAACGGGGATGATAGGCAGCCCTAAGCGACGAGAAATTGGTCATGGTCGTTTGGCAAGACGTGGTATTTCCGCAGTATTACCGACACAGACAGAGTTTCCATATGTATTGCGAGTTGTTTCTGAAATAACTGAATCAAATGGTTCTAGTTCAATGGCAACTGTTTGTGGCACAAGCTTAGCATTAATGGATGCTGGTGTTCCAATTAAAGCACCAGTAGCTGGCGTTGCTATGGGTTTAATTAAAGAAGGCGATAGATTTGCGGTCTTGACAGATATCTTAGGAGATGAAGATCATCTTGGAGATATGGATTTTAAAGTTGCTGGTACAGAAAAAGGTGTTACTGCTTTACAGATGGATATAAAAATTACTGGTATTACCAAAGAAATAATGGAGCAAGCATTATCTCAAGCTAACGCCGGTAGATTGCATATTCTAAATATTATGAATAACTCTTTATCAGAAGCACGCGAAGAGTTGTCTGAACATGCGCCTCGTATTGTTACTATGCAAGTTGCAGAAGATAAGGTTCGTACTATCATAGGTAAAGGCGGAGCCACTATTAAGGGGCTAATTGAGAGTACTGGTGTTGATATTGATATTAGTGACTCAGGTCTTATCCAATTATTTTCACCAAACTTACAAGCTCTTGAAAGTGCTAAACAGCAAATTAAAGATCTTGTTGCTGAAGTTGAAGTTGGTAAATCTTATTCTGGACGTGTAAGTAAAATTGTTGATTTTGGTGCTTTTATTAACCTTTTACCTGGAAAGGATGGATTGCTGCATATTTCTCAGATTTGTGCGGATCGCTCGCAAAAAGTAGCGGACGTTATCTCTGAAGGTGAAGAAATAGTTGTTCTGGTTGCTGGGATTGATAAGCAAGGTCGCGTTAAGCTTGAGTGGAAAGATAAGAATAACGAAGATATAGTCTTTAACAAAGATGAAGCAACAGATGATGAAGCAACAGAAGAAGAGAAAGATGACTAATTAGTCATCTTTCCAGCGGTTAACTTGTCCAGTATCCAGATCAAAAAGGTCTAATACACGACCTACTGTGTCATTGATTATTTCTTCTATACTTATTGGATTTTGGTAAAATGCAGGATTGGGGGGGAAAATTATCCCGCCCATTTGCGTTACTTGTAACATATTTTGAATATGTTGTAAGTGCAGAGGAGTTTCCCTAGTTAATAAGACAAGCTTTCGCCTTTCCTTTAATACCACATCCGCAGACCTTGTTAATAAGTTACTTGGTATGCTATTTGCTATTTCACCAAGACTTTTCATCGAACATGGGGCAATTATCATACCCATCGTTTTATATGAACCACTTGCCAAAGGTGCTGTTATATCTTTGTATTGGTAGTGAAAATCTGCTTTGTCTAGCAATTCTTTAGAACTTAATTTTGTTTCATAAGATCTAGTTAAATGTCCTGCTTTTGTAACTATAAGGTGTGTTTCTATTTTAAGTTTTTTTAGCTCTTCAAGCAGTCTAATTCCGTAAATAATACCGGATGACCCTGTAATACCAATAATTATTCTAGATTTTGTCATATTTTTCGATTTGTTATAATACATTATTAATAAAATGCGTTATAATCATAAAATTTGTCTATATAGGTTATATATTATGCCAACGCAGCGAAAAATGCTAGTTACAAGCGCATTGCCATATGCTAATGGAAATTTGCATTTAGGTCATTTGGTTGAACATATTCAAACAGATATTTGGGTGAGAACCAATAAAATGCTTGGCCATGAGTGCATTAGCATTTGTGGTGATGATGCACATGGCACGCCAATTATGCTAAAGGCGAAACAACTTGGAATTACCCCGCTAGAGTTAACAATCGCAATGCAAAAGAGTCATGAAGAAGATTTTGCACGATTTAATATAGATTATGATTGTTATCATACAACTCATTCTCCAGAGAATGAAGAAATTGCAAGTTATATATATAAGCGCTTAGAGGAAAATGGTGACATAGAAAAAAGGACAATCTCTCAAGCATTTGATCCAATAGAAAATATATTTTTGCCAGATCGGTATGTAAAAGGAACTTGTCCTAAATGTAAAGCTCCAGATCAGTATGGCGATAGCTGTGAAGTTTGTGGGGCAACTTATACTCCTTTAGATTTATTAGACCCTGTCTCAGCTATATCAGGAGCTACTCCTACGCAAAAAGAGTCGGAGCATTATTTTTTTAAATTACAAAATTATAAAGAAATATTACAAGCATGGTTAGCCAGTGGTTGTTTGCAAGATGAGGTATTTAACAAATTAAATGAATGGTTTGCAACTGGTTTGAAAGAATGGGATATATCAAGAGATGCGCCTTATTTTGGGTTTTTAATCCCTGGTACCGAAAATAAATATTTTTATGTATGGTTAGATGCTCCTATAGGATATATGGCAAGTTTTAAAAAATATTGTGATTTGCACAACCAATCTTTTGCTGAATTTTGGAATAAAGACGCGAAAACAGAATTATATCATTTTGTAGGGAAAGATATTATATATTTCCATGCGTTATTTTGGCCAGCTATGCTTTATGGTAGTGGACATCGTCTACCCACATCAATATTTACCCATGGGTTTTTAACTATTAATGGTCATAAAATGTCAAAATCTCGTGGCACATTTATCGAAGCTAAAAAATATCTTGAATACCTTGAGCCAGAACATTTACGTTATTATTTTGCTGCTAAATTAAATGGTAAAGTTGAAGATATTGATTTAAATTTTTCTGATTTCTTTAATCGGGTTAATGCAGATTTAGTAGGTAAGATTGTTAATATAGCAAGCCGCTTGGCAGGATTTATGCAGAAAAAATTTGCTAATCAACTATCCAACTCTTTGGTAAATCAAGGCCTATACGCAGAGGTTTTAGCAAGTAAGCAGCCAATAATAGATGCATATGTTAATAGAGATTATGCAAAAGCTATTCGCCAGATTATGGAGTGTGCTGATAAAGTTAATCAATATATAGATGCAGAAAAACCTTGGATATTAGCTAAAGATGAAAACATGTTAACAAAAGTGCAAGAGGTGTGCACACAAGGTTTGAATTTATTTAAGATATTAATTACTTATTTAAAGCCTGTACTACCAGAGATGGCCCGTAAATCGGAAGAGTTTTTAAATATTGATAGTTTAGATTGGCAAAATATTGAGAAGCCATTGCTCGATCATACTATTAATAACTTTATTCCACTTATGCTAAGAGTTGATCAGAAAAAAATTGATGCTTTATTAGGGGTGGAAGTTGCGTAACCATAAAGTATCGGCTAAACAAATAGACGAGTTACTTCCGCAAACTCAGTGTGGAGATTGTGGATATGCTGGATGTATGCCTTATGCTGAGGCAATGGCATCTGGACTTGCGCCATTAAATTTATGTCCACCTGGCGGTAAAAAAACTATTATGTTGCTTGGTGACTTATTAAACCAAGACGTTACAGTTTACTTGAAGGAAACTAATTTTCAGGAAAAGAAACAACAAGTTGCAAAAATTCGTGAAGATGAGTGTATTGGATGCACTAAGTGTATATCTGCATGTCCTGTTGATGCTATTATCGGTACCAATAAACATATGCATACGGTTATTGAATTTGAATGTACTGGGTGCGGATTGTGCATTGAACCATGTCCTGTAGATTGTATAGATATGCTAGAAATAGAAGTTGAGTCAGGTGAATATAATTATGATCCTAATAAGGCTAGAGAGCGTTATACTGCCAAAAAAATTCGTGAGTTAAAAAACAGACAGGAGCAAAATGAGCGTTATCTGGCAAAACGAAAACTTGCAATAGATAGTGCGGACAAGCAAGCGGAAATTAAGGCAAAACAAGACTATATTTTGCAAGCCTTAAAGCGCTCAGCGCGTAAAAGGCAAAATATAGATGAATAAACGTGATTGTAAGTTAATTTTTGCAAGATTTAAGGCATCTAATCCTAAACCAACTACCGAACTTAAATATAATTCCGTATTTGAATTGCTTATAGCAGTTATTTTATCTGCACAAGCAACAGATATAAGTGTTAATAAATCTACTGAAAAATTATTTGCAAATGCTAATACTCCACAAGCCATTTTAGATTTAGGTGAAGAAGGACTTAAGGAATATATAAAATCAATAGGTCTTTATAATAGTAAAGCCGCTAATATTATTAAGACTTGTTCTATTTTAGTAACCAAATATGCAGGAAAAGTACCAAAGCAAAGAGTAGATCTTGAGGCATTACCAGGAGTTGGTCGTAAAACAGCTAATGTCATTTTAAATACAGCGTTTGGCGAGCCAACTATTGCGGTAGATACACATATTTTTAGAGTCGCAAATCGCACAGGTTTAAGTAAAGGCAAAACGCCGCTGGCTGTAGAAAAAGACTTATTAAAATGTATTGATACAGAATACTTACATGATGCTCATCATTGGTTGGTATTACACGGGCGATATGTATGCTTGGCTCGTAACCCAAAATGTACCGAGTGTTTGATTAAAGACTTATGTAATTATTATCGTTCATTATCCTCTAAAAACTTGTAGTTGTATGAGCGTTAGTCCGTACAACCGTCGTTGCGAAGTCACTTGTGGCTGAAGCAAACCAGTGACCTTAAAAAGTCACTGCATTCGCAAAGACAGCAGCTTTTGCTTATCCGAATGTACATTGATTGATGGTCAACATACCCTAATGCGATTCAAGTTTTTTCTTAGGTCTTATCCAGCCATAAATAGTTTTTTGCGTTGAATTAGTAAGTGTTAATTCATCTTTAGGTACGTTTTTGCGAATTGTACTTCCAGCGCCAATGGTTGCGTTTTTACCTATCGTAACCGGGGCAACTAATTGGGTATCAGAACCTATAAATACACCGTCTTCAATAATGGTTTGGTGTTTGTATGCTCCGTCATAATTGCAAGTTATAGTTCCAGCGCCTATATTTACATTTTTGCCGATTATAGAATCACCAAGATAGCTTAAATGACTTGCCTTACTATTTTCAGCAATTTTTGTATTTTTAACTTCAACAAAATTGCCAATGGAACATTTACTCTGAATTTCAGTTCCTGGTCTTATTCTAGCAAATGGACCTATTTGACAATCATTATCAATAGTACAATTTTCAAGTACGCTATTAGCTTTAATGGTAGTGTTTTCACCTATTTTTACATTTGTTAATACACAATTTGGTTCAATGACACTATGACTTCCTACAAAAACATCTCCTATGAATACATTGTTTACGTCTATATAGACATCTTTCTCGCACTCCAAAGAGCCACGGATATCTATGCGATTGCTATCAGCAATTGTTACGCCTTGTAACATTAATTCTTGAGCTAAACGTCGTTGAAAAATTCGCTCAACATTTTGAAGTTGCATACGATTATTAATCCCAAGAATATCGTCATTATTGCATGTCATAACAGAGCTTATTGGTAAGTTTTGTTGTACAGCCAAAGCAATAATGTCAGTTAGATAGTATTCTTGTTGGGCATTATTATTTTTTATTTTTGGTAATAAATCATGTAAAGTCTGTGATTTTATGCAACAAATTCCGGTATATATTTCTTGGATTTTCTTTTGTTCAATGGTTGCGTCTTTTTCTTCAACTATTTCCTGAATAGTATTATCAGAATTGCGTATTATTCTTCCAAGGCCAAATGGATTATCAAGCTTTGCAACTAACAAGCATAAATGATTAGTTTCCACTTTATCAATTAATGGAGAAATAGTTGTTTTATTGATAAGCGGGGTGTCAGCATACAAAATAAGTACCTTACTATCACTCGGTATATTGGACATCGCTTGTTGAACGGCGTGTGCTGTACCAAGTTGTTTTTCTTGTATAGACCAGCTAATTAACGGATCATTAAAACTCTCAATTATACTTTGAGAATTAGGGCTGACAACTATATGTATTTTCTGTGGGTTAACGCTAAATGCTGTATCGACAACACGCTTGATCATTGGCGTACCAGCAATTTTATGCATTACTTTAGGCATATTAGAATGCATGCGTTTACCAGAACCTGCGGCTAATATAATGACATGTAACATAGATTTTATTTATTTAGAAAATTTTTATTAAGGATACCATTGAATTGTTTTTAAAAAAATAGTCTAGGTAAGCAATTCATTCCAGCCTAGACATTCTTTCAATATTATGTGGTATTTTCCTATAAGCTGCTTGGTTTTGTAACTAGTCTCATGTTAAAATTACCAAAAATCTGCGACATATATGAGCAGGAAAATATTTTTTACAAGTGGAGATAACACCATTATGAACTCTTTTTTTCATCGTGCAGGTAGAGCTGCTGGTGCTACCGGACTTTCTTTGCTTTCATACTGCTATATTAAAGCAGCGTTTGACACTTATAAGAGCCACGTTAAATTTACTGAACGCTCTAAGGAATACGAAAAAAAAGGCTTGCCTCCTTTAGTTACATCTACTGCTTGGGAGCGTTTTTTGGTGACTTTTTTTCCTTATTTACCAACAGGTAACAATAACAGCAAAACTCTAAATTCTAAAGATGAGTTTATTACAGATCAAGTATCCGAGCAAAAAGAGTTAAAACCAAAGTAATTTTATTATCTGAGGTTGACGTACTACCATATTAGCTTAATTATTATTCTATAATTAGATTATAAGGGTTAATTAGAGTTAGATATGGAGAACAAAAACAAATCGGTATTTAGACGGGATATTCTTACAGAAATCGAAAACCACCTTTCAGAGTACTTTAATAAAGACATTTCTTTTGGAGAAGTTAAATCTGTTAACGATATAATAACTATATTAAGTATCAAGGATACTAAAGCTAAGTATGAAGTTTATAATAAAGGTAAAACTAAAACTACATTACCAAAACAAATTCAAGAACCATTCTCGAATAATATTTTATTAAATTTATTTGCTTATAATAATAATTACCAACCAATAGAATTTCTTAGTAAATTATTAAACTCCATGTCCACAGAGGAGGCAACAGAATTTTTTAGCAATATTATCAATAATGAAAAAGATAGAAAGATCATATATTCAGCGCTAGATAAAGAAGTATCTGACACATTAACTAGTGATTATGAGGGACGTCATCTGCTTAATTCTATTTTAAATAAAGTATCTCCAGAAAAATCAGAAAGATTTATACAAGGCTGGTTAAATTATATTCCAAAGGATGGATTGTCTGAATTTAATGCTGAAAATATAAAAAAACAGCGAGAATTACCAATTAAGAAGCATATAATAGAAGGTTACGATATATACAAACAAAACTATCCAAACTTAATTAAATCAGTTGATAAAGATCAGAAAATTACCCAAAGAATGAACCAAATTGATTTTACTAAAGAGCATAAATCTTTTGAAATTATTAAGTACTTTTTGTTTGAAATAGAAAATTTAAAGATGGAAAAGAAACAATACAATAAGAATGAAAAAGATATTATAGAGAACTTTATAGAAAATATAGATAAAAAAATTAATGATTTCTGTAATGGCAAAAACTTAGATTGCGAAGATATATTTATAAAAGATTTAGAACAAATAAACAAAGACACTATAAAAAATTTGAAAGAAACAAAATTACATGCCAAGTCATTAACATTTTTTCAAAAAATGTATAATGAATTTTACAAATTAATTTACAAAAAATCTTATTATTCTCCAGAACAAAGAGAAGAGCAAATAGGTAGTAGGAGTACAGTTATTAAATTTGATCAAATCAAAGAAGATTTTAATCGTATAAAAGAATCTTCAACAAACAACGAAAATTCTGCAAATAAAAAAAACAATAATACGCCAAAGCCTAAATAAAATAGTTTTATTACAAACAACCATAAAAAATAGACACGCTGGACTTAGCATATAAAACGTGAAACGTAGACGTTTAGATTTTATATTGTGTGTTTAAACCTAGCGTCCTTACATAAGTGTTATTTGCTATTGATATACTAAAAGTATTCTATTATAATTCGCCCTATTTGACGTTGGAGTGCTGCTAGTGGGGTTGCAGTTAACAGTTAACGGTGTTAAGCGATTATTTAAATTGCAAGTGGCTGTTATGTTTGTCCTTATAGTTGCGGCTATGTTTCTTGGTGGTTTGATTGCGGCATGGTCAGCATTAGCTGGAGCGCTAGTTTTTTTAATACCTAACGTTATTTTTGCTAAAAATATTTTCAAATATAAAGGTGCAAGTGCTGCCAAGAAAATAGTAAAAGCTTTTTATCGGGGCGAGAGTTTAAAAATAGTTCTTTCTATTTTTCTTTTTGCCGCTGTTTTTGGCTTTTTTAGAGTTAAACCACTTGTATTTTTTGCTGTTTATATTAGTATGCAATTTTTATTATGGTTGGCGCCAATTGTGTTAAGCAATAAAGCAAGCTAGGGTTTTAGACGGATTTAAACGTTTTTATAATATTAATTTAACAAAGTGGTTGAGATGGTATCAAATACAGAATACATAAAGCATCATCTAACATATTTATCTTTTAACTTAAAAACCATGCAATTTGGTACAGGCGGTGGTTTTTGGACTATTAACCTTGATACATTATTTTTCTCGGTTGTTTTGGGTTTTGTTGCTTTATTTTTATTGTATTTTGGTGCGCGCCGGGTTGTTGTTGGTACGCCTGGGAAATTGCAAAATTTTGCTGAGATGATGTTAGAGTTTGCGGATACTCAAGTTAAGGATTGTTTCCATGGTAGAAGCAAGGTTATTGGTCCTTTAGCGCTAACGATTTTTGCTTGGGTATTTTTAATGAACTTTATGGATATATTGCCAGTTGATGTTTTACCGGCCCTTGCTAAATCTGGTGGATTGCATTTCTTAAAAGTAGTGCCTACTAATGATTTAAACTTAACCTTTGCTCTTGCTTTAGCAGTATTTGGATTGATAATTTTCTATAGTATAAAAATTAAAGGCATAAAGAGCTTTGTAAAAGAATTTACTTTGCATCCATTTAATCATCCAATATTTATTCCATTTAATCTGCTATTAGAAGTGGTTGGTTTTATTGCAAAGCCAATTTCATTATCATTGCGTTTGTTTGGTAACTTATATGCTGGCGAATTAATATTTATTTTGATAGCTCTTTTAACCTTAAATGGTAGTATTTCTTCATTTTCAAGTACATTAACTTTGGGAGTTACACAGTTTTTATTATCGTTAGGGTGGTCTATTTTTCATATTCTAGTTATTACTCTACAAGCTTTTATTTTTATGGTGCTCACTATAGTTTATTTAAGTAGAGCGCATGAAGATCATTAGGTTTTTTATTTAACGTTGTCCAAAAGGGGATATATATGCAAGCAGCAAGTTTAATAGCTCAAGTTCAAGGCATGACAGTTATAGCAGTTGCGCTACTAATTGGTCTGGGTGCTTTAGGAACAGCAATAGGGTTTGGATTATTAGGTGGAAAGTTTCTAGAAGGGGCTGCACGCCAACCTGAAATGGTTCCTATGTTGCAAGTTAAAATGTTTATTGTTGCTGGGTTACTTGATGCTGTAACAATGATAGGTGTTGGTATTGCATTATTCTTTACTTTTGCAAATCCATTTACAGCCGCAGTTCTTGCGAGCATGGGTTCATAATCGTATTCTTCTAACTTTATAATACAGGAGATACTGCTTTGGAAATTAATTTTACCTTAGTTATACAGATGCTAGTTTTTGCAGTGTTTGTATGGTTCACAATGAAGTATGTATGGCCGCCTTTACAAAAAGCATTGGAAGATCGTCAGTCTAAAATAGCTGATGGTCTTGCAGCAGCTGAAAGAGGCCACCGCGAATTAGAGCTTACGCAGCAGCGCATTTCTGAAGATATGAAAGCAGCTAAAGCTAAATCTCATGAAATTATCGAAAAGGCAAATTATCGCGCAAATCAGCTTATTGAAGAAGCTAAAGATGAAGCGATAAAGCAGGCATCGCAAATAGCCAAAGTAGCGCAAGAAAACTTAGAGCAAGAGATAAATAGAGCCAAAGATTCTTTGCGAAAGGATGTTGGTAAGTTAGCTGTTGCTGGCGCTGAAAAGATTTTAATGCGTGAGATTGATGAAAAGCAAAATCAGGTATTGATCGATAATTTAATAGAAGAGATTTAACATGGCAGATAGTAGCACAGTTGCACGACCATATGCGAAGGCTATATTTGAAATGGCTCGTGATAAAAAAGCTCTGCAAAATTGGGATGTGGTATTAAAGTTATTAGCTTATATTGCGCAAGATGTAGAAGTTATCGATTTTATTAATAATCCTAGTACTACTGCTGAACAGCAGGTAGATCTTTTTTTATCAATAGTCGCAAAGTCTAAGATCAACTTTGATCAAAATGGTGTAGCTAATTTTCTAAAAGCGCTTGCGGAAAATCATCGTCTTCTAGTCTTGGCGGATGTCTATTTACAATATGCGCAAAGGAGAGCTCTTTATGAGAAAACCATTGAAGTTAAGGTGATAAGTTATGCGCCATTAACAAAGTCTCAGGAAGATAAGCTTATTGCGCGGCTAACTACTAGGTTACAACGAGAAGTTACATTGAATGTAGAGATTGATAAATCATTAAAAGGTGGGGCAATTATACGTGCTGGGCATTTGGTATTTGATGCATCAGTTGGCACCCAGGTAAATAAACTAAGAGGTATATTAGCCGCTTAAGTTTGGTTTTTCCAGAGTTGTTATAGCTTCTTTGGGAGAGTCTTAGAATTTTGAAAGAGGATATATTCCATGGCAGAACAAGTCGCTTTAAATCCATCTGAAATTAGCGAACTCATTAGAGATAAAATAGAAGGGTTCAAAGTTTCATCCGAAGCTAGAGATCAAGGTAAAATCACCAGTATTAAAGATGGTATCGCCAGGCTACATGGTTTAGACCAAGTTATGCAAGGTGAAATGGTCGAATTTGATGGTGGTATATATGGCCTAGCTCTAAATTTAGAGAGAGACTCTGTAGGGGTTGTAATTTTAGGTGATGCAAGTCCTCTAAGAGAGGGGATGACTGGTAAATGTACAGGTAAAATTTTAGAGGTGCCAGTCGGTCCTGAAATGTTAGGTCGTGTTGTTGATGCTTTAGGTAATCCTATTGATGGCAAAGGTCCTATCCAAGCCAAATTACATTCTCCTATTGAAAGAGTAGCTCATGGGGTTATTGCTCGTAAATCAGTTGATGAGCCAGTTCAAACTGGTTTGAAAGCTATTGATGCTATGGTGCCGGTTGGTCGTGGGCAGCGCGAATTGATAATCGGTGACAGACAAACAGGTAAAACAGCGATCGCTATTGATGCAATTATTAACCAGAAAGATACTGGAGTTAAATGTATCTATGTTGCCATTGGTCAAAAAGCTTCATCAGTTGCAACAATTGTCCGTAAGCTTGAAGAACATGATGCATTAAAGCATACAATCGTTGTAGTTGCAGGTGCTGCGGATTCAGCTGCATTACAATATATCGCACCATATTCTGGTTGTAGTATGGGTGAATATTTCATGGAGCGTGGTGAAGATGCATTGATTGTTTATGATGACTTGACTAAACAAGCATGGGCTTATCGTCAAATATCATTACTATTAAGAAGACCACCTGGGCGTGAAGCATATCCTGGGGACATTTTCTATCTTCATTCAAGATTATTAGAAAGAGCATCTAGAATTAATGAAGCTGAAGTTGAAAAATTGACTAATGGCGAGGTAAAAGGTAAGACTGGATCATTGACTGCGTTGCCAATTATTGAAACACAAGCTGGTGACGTATCAGCGTTTGTTCCAACAAATGTTATTTCCATTACAGATGGTCAGATATTTCTTGATGTTAACTTGTTTAACTCAGGTGTGCGTCCTGCTATTAATTCTGGTTTATCTGTGTCTCGTGTTGGTGGTGCTGCGCAGACAAAAATCATGAAAAAGCTTGGTGGTGGTACGCGTCTTGCATTAGCGC
This sequence comes from Gammaproteobacteria bacterium, assembly GCA_030427555.1. Lineage (GTDB taxonomy): Bacteria > Pseudomonadota > Gammaproteobacteria > Legionellales > Legionellaceae > 2-12-FULL-35-11. The sequence goes on from JAUIBC010000020.1 coordinate 13,072, forward strand.
AGTTTCGTGAGCTTGAAGCATTTTCGCAATTTGCATCGGATCTTGATGATGCAACAAGAAAGCAGCTTGAGCGTGGTCAGAGAATCACAGAATTGATGAAACAGCAACAATACGCCCCACTTTCAGTTGCGCAAATGGGTATTTCTCTTTATGCCGTAGAAAAAGGTTATCTAGATGATATATCTGTTGCAGAAATATCAGCATTTGAAGCTGCTTTACACGGATATATTCAAAGTATTCATCCAGAATTAATCGCAGATATTAATAAATCAGGCGCTTACAGTGATGAAATTGATGCGAGATTAAAAGCAGTTATTGATGAATTTAAACAGACAGGTAGTTGGTAGAGACGATTATGGCTGGTGCTAAAGAGATTCGGTTAACGATTCAAAGTACGCAAAAGACTAGAAAAATTACTCGCGCGATGGAAATGGTCGCAGCGAGTAAGATGCGCAAAACTCAAGATAGAATGAGTGCGTCTAAGCCTTATGCTACAAAAATTTATGATGTAGTTAAACATATTGCTCGCTCATCTTCTGAATATCATCATTCTTTTATGCAAGAGAGAGAAGTAAAAAGATTAGGTTTTATAGTCGTAACTACGGATAGAGGCTTATGTGGCGGCCTTAATGCCAATTTACTACGTGAAACAATGCGCTTAATGCATGACTGGCATAAAGGTTCAAAAGAAGTTGATTTATGTGTAATTGGTAGAAAAGGGCAAGCATTTTTTAATAGAGTTGGTGGTAAAGTTATTGCAAGTGTTGATCATTTAGGTGATACGCCACAAGTGAGTGATATCATTGGCTCAGTTAGAGTAATGTTAGATGCATATGAACAAGGTAAGATTGATGCATTGCATATTATCTACAATGAGTTTGTAAATACTATGACGCAAAAGCCTTTATTTAAGCAACTATTGCCTTTACCAAAAGCAAAGGATGACGAGAGTAAACTTGGCCATCATTGGGATTATATATATGAGCCTGATGCTAAAGAGTTGCTAGATGTTTTATTTGAGCGTTATATTGAGTTGCAAGTTTATCAAGCGGTAGTTGAAAATATTGCTTGTGAGCAAGCAGCTAAAATGATTGCTATGAAAAACGCTACAGATAATGCTGGTGAATTAATTAAACAATTTCAATTGGCTTACAACAAAGCAAGACAAGCCGCAATAACACAAGAATTGGCGGAGATTGTTGGTGGTACAGCCGCTTTAGAAGAGGATAGATAATGAGCTTAGGTACAGTTGTTCAAGTTATTGGTCCGGTAGTTGACGTGGAATTTCCTCGTGATAGTGTGCCGAAAGTTAATGATGCCTTGCAGTTGATGGAAGGCGATTTGGTATTTGAGGTCCAACAGCAATTAGGTGATGGTGTGGTACGTACTATTGCGATGGGTACTACAGATGGTCTAAGTCGTGGTTTACAGGCTAAAAATACTGGCGAACCTATTAAAGTACCTGTTGGTGAAAAAACTTTAGGTCGTATTATGGATGTGCTTGGACGTCCGGTTGATGAAGCTGGCCCAGTTGAGGCTGAAGAACATTGGTCGATTCATCGTAAGCCTCCAACCTATGAAGAGCAAGCAAATAGCCAAGAACTTTTAGAAACTGGTATTAAAGTTATTGATTTATTATGTCCGTTTGCAAAAGGCGGTAAAGTTGGTTTGTTTGGTGGTGCTGGTGTTGGTAAGACCGTTAATATGATGGAGTTAATTCGTAATATTGCGATCGAACATAGTGGTTACTCAGTATTTGCTGGTGTTGGTGAGCGTACTCGTGAAGGTAATGACTTCTATCATGAGATGAAAGAATCTGATGTATTGGATAAAGTATCGTTAGTATATGGTCAGATGAATGAGCCACCAGGAAATCGTTTACGCGTTGCATTAACTGGTTTGACTATGGCGGAGAAATTCCGTGATGAAGGCCGTGATGTATTATTATTTGTTGATAATATTTATCGTTATACTCTTGCTGGTGTTGAGGTTTCTGCATTGCTTGGAAGGATGCCTTCTGCGGTAGGATATCAACCTACACTTGCAGAAGAAATGGGTATGTTGCAAGAGCGTATTACGTCTACTAAGAATGGTTCTATTACATCAATACAAGCTGTATATGTACCAGCTGATGACTTAACCGATCCTTCTCCAGCAACTACATTTGCTCACTTAGATGCAACAGTTGTACTGTCAAGACAGATTGCCGAGTTGGGTATTTATCCAGCTGTTGATCCACTTGATTCAACTTCTAGACAGTTAGATCCATTAGTTGTTGGCCAAGAGCATTATGATATTGCACGTCGAGTTCAGCAAACTTTGCAAAGATACAAAGAGTTAAAAGATATTATTGCTATTTTAGGTATGGATGAATTGTCAGAAGAAGACAAGCGTTTAGTAACTAGAGCACGAAAAATTCAAAGATTCTTATCTCAGCCATTCTTTGTTGCTGAAGTATTTACTGGTTCACCAGGTAAGTATGTGTCATTGCAAGATACAATCAAAGGATTTAAAGGTATTTTAGCTGGTGAATATGATAATTTACCAGAGCAAGCTTTCTATATGGTTGGTAGTATTGAGGAAGCGATTGCTAAAGCAGAAACTCTATGAGGCATTCGGAAGATATGGCAATAACTACGTATTTAGATATAGTAAGCGCGGAAAAACAAATTTTTTCAGGTATAGTTGAGCAGGTGGTTGCAACAGGAGAGCTTGGTGAGATTGGGATTGTTCCTGGGCATGCTCCATTATTGACTACTTTGAAGCCTGGTGAAGTAAGAATAACTCTTCCTGAAGGTAAGGAAGAGTATTTTTATGTATCTGGTGGAATGTTAGAGGTGCAACCATATTACGTAACTGTTTTGGCAGATACGGTTGAGCGTGCCGATTGTATCGATGAAGCAAAAGCTATGGCAGCAAAAGAAAGAGCGGAAACAGCAATTGCTAATAAAAATTCTGAAATAGATTATTCCGTTGCAACAGCTGAGCTTGCTATGGCAATGGCGAAGATTAGATTAATTAGAAAAATGAAACAAAATATTAAACAAATCTCATAATTTATTATGAGGTATAAAAATGAAGCATTAACAATATAAGCTATGATGTAAGCTTATCAAGGAAGGAATTACGTTATGGCTTGTTTTTAATTTTAATGGACTTTAGCTATTTTTACGCATATAAATTTTATGTGATTGCTAACAAAGTTAATCCATTGTTTTTTAAAGAAGTTGGGTTATTTTGCCAATACTTGCAAAGATAAATTTTATTTATTTTAAGGATTGTTAAAGTCTAGTTTTGAATGCTAGGGAAAAATTATGCCGCATCCAACCAGAGTAGTAAAATCTAAAAAGAAAAGTTTAAAAGTATGTGTTATCGGTGGGGGCTGGAGTGGGCGTGAGTCTGCTATTACTATGAAAAAAAATGGCCATGATGTTTCTATCTTTGAAAAAGGAGAAGATGGCCCTGCAGGAACTACACCTCTATATTCGGGACATACTCACCCTTCAGCTGTTCATTACCTTCGTATTCCTAAGAAATATATCAAGTATTTTATTGAAAACTATTCCGAGTTCAAACAAAAAAGAGGAAAATTTTTAAGAGATAATCCAAATTCCATTCATGGAATAGTTGATACAGATGCAAAAGGTAGGCCATCTCGTACAAGTGTGGAAAAATTTAGAGAAAGATGTAAATTTGATCCTAGCGCAAGGAAAATTGAACTGGCAGACTTTAATCTGCATGATTTTCAAGAGCCTGTTGCAATTAATGAGGAGCGTATTATTAATGGTGAAGAGCTTAAAGAGCAGTTTAGGTTGGATTATTTAAAAGAAGATATACCGTTTTATTATAATACCCCTGTTACAGAAGTTACAAGAGTTCGTGGTGGATATTTGGTTAAATCTGGGGATAATGAGTTTAAATTTGATAAAGTAGTTAATGCAACAGGATATCAAAAATTTCTTCCTCCAAATTTTCATGAGAACCCTTTTGAGCTTGAAGTTATTTATCAGCCATTAGTTGGGATAATTTATGAAGATATGATGGCAGATAAGAAAGATATATTTTCTTTATTACTGTTAGATGGCGCCAACCCTTGTTTGATGCCTTGTGGAAATAATAGATACTTGTTAACTCATTGTGGATATACTTTATTAGCGTCATGCGCAACACCTGAAGAAGCATGGAAAGTTATAAATTCTGTTACGGTGGATTTTGTCAAAAACCAAGTAAAGCCCAAGGCGGAAGCAGATTTGCAGCGTTATGTTAGTGATTTTTTTGATAGGTTTAAGCCTGTAGGATATAATGCTGGGGTTATTGCAAAGCCTAACACTGCTAATGAATTTAGGCTAAGTTTTGCTTTTGAGAGTCCTGATCCATGTATAGGAATAGACGAAAATGATAATGGCATTATTCATGTATTCCCTGGGAAGATAGCTAGTTCCATTAGAGCTTCTAGGGAGGTGTTACAATTAGTAGAGCATCGTGACCTATCTTTTAAAAAAGGGTATAAGTATCCTACAAAAGGTATGCTTGATGTTGCGTCTAAAGAAATTGCAAGTAAGCCTAAACAAGATAGTAAGTTACATTACTCTTGTAAAGTTAATCCTTATCCAGAGCTTTTATCAGATAAAAACCATTCTTATTCTAGTAATACAAGTTGTATGTGGAGACGCTCGGAATTTGATAATAGATTATTTAGATATTACGAGCAACATGAAGCTATATACCCTATAAATTCTAGAAAAAATAGCGAGACGGAAGAAGTGCGAAATTCATTGTCAGAATTTGGTTTTTTATAATGTTAACATTAAGGACGACATATTCTAGTATATTTTGTATAATTAAATTTTTGATAATCAAGAATTAATATTTTTAAAACTAGGTTCTTAACAGGTTCGGTGTTTAAATATATTAAGTAAGGTCATAGATTGTAGATAAACTAAAAGTATATTCACAATCTATGTGCAGAAAAAGGAACAGGACTTAAGAAAAACTTATAAGCTTTGCTTAAGTCCTGGTGAATGTAGAGTCGTTAAATGTGGACAACATAAAAACATCACCGGTTGATTTAATTAAACTTCTTTTAGACTCTTATAATCAGCCTATGTTAGCTATGGATGACCTAGGTAATATACTTGATTGTAATCAAAAATTTTTAGATATTTATACCTTACAGGCACATGAAATAATTGATCATAATTACTTTGGTTTTTTTAAACAAAATGATCTTTCATTGCCTGGAGATTCTATTAGTCAATTACTAGAGCAAAAAGCTCATTCTATTACTTTTCATCGAGTAGATGAGAAAAGATTTTTGAAGTATTTTCAGTGGACATTATTTGAATATAAACTTGATAGTAATTCCAGAGTATTTATGCTGCTCGCGCATGATGTTACCCCAATATTGGAGGTGGCCACTAAAGAACAATTACTGATAGATTCATTGATAGATTCTTTGCCTGCAGAAATTTTTTGGAAGGATAAATCATTGGTTTTTTTGGGTTGCAATAAAAGCTTTGTAAATTCACATAAATTAAAAGATAAAAGTGATGTTATTGGTAAAACAGACTTTGATCTAGCAATTGATAGTAAAGATAGTCTTGCATATCGTGTTGATGATTTACATATTATTCAGACAAAGAAACCCAAATTAGATATTATTGAGCGTAGATTGTTTCTTGATGGTAAAGAGAGATATTTGAGTACTAGTAAAGTTCCTCTTTTTGATGATCAAGGTGAATTATATGGTATCTTAGGAGTTTGTTTAGATATTACTGAGCATAAATTTGCCGAGGAAAAGCTTAAGAAAGCTATATCTTTAGCTGAGCAAGCTAATTATACTAAGTCAGAATTTATTGCTAATATGAGTCATGATATTCGCACCCCATTAAGCGGTGTTGTTGGAATATCACAATTATTGGTTGATGTTCTATCAGACTCAGAGCATAAACAACAAGCTCAGTGGATCCATGAATGTGGTGTGCAATTACTGGGGTTATTAAATGATATTTTAACTGTAGTTGCAACAGATGATGATAATGAAAAAAGTAAAGTTCAAGAAGAAGTATTTAGTTTACGTCAATGTTTAGATGATTTAGTTCACCTTGAAAGACCTTCAACGGCAATGAAAGGTATATCTTTGCAAGTAAATATTGATAATGATTTGCCAGAATATTTTTATGGAGATAGACCAGCACTTTATAGGGTTTTACTAAATTTACTTGGTAATGCTATTAAGTTTACGAGCGTTGGTTCTGTTAATGTAGATGTAAAAGTAATGGAGATGAGTGAGGTTAAAGCTCGTTTATCTTTTATTGTGAGAGATACTGGAATTGGTATACCAAAAAACTTGCATGCTAAAATATTTGATAGATTTTATCGAGTGAATCCTTCTTATAAAGGTGTTTATTCTGGGCATGGCATAGGTTTACACATTGCAAAAGTATATGTTAACCGTATGGGTGGAGATTTACGATTTACTAGTGAAGTTGGGGTAGGGACATCATTTTTTTTCGATTTAGAGTTTGCTATTGCTGAAGATCAAAATCTTAATTTAAATTGTCATACATCTATTAAGAGCAATGAAATTTCTAATTATCATATTTCTAACTTGAGTGATTCACCGATTATTTTGTTAGTTGAAGATAATTATGTTGCGCTTAAAGTTCTAGAAAGCATAGTTAAGCTTGCAAATATTAGATTTGTCAGCGCAAATGATGGTGAGAGTGCGTTAGAAATTGCAACTAGGCAATATTTCAATTTAATTATTACAGATATTGGATTACCAGGAATTTCGGGAAAAGATCTTACTACTAAGATCCGACAGTGGGAAAAACTACAAAAAAAATTACCAATTCCTATTATTGGATTAACCGCGCATGGTCGGGATCAAGTTCTTGATGAATGTTTGGCTGTTGGTATGAATGATGTATATAGCAAACCTATAGATTTGAAGACAATGCAAGAAATTATCCAATGCTTGCCGTAAATCTTGTTGTATTTTATTTTTGATAAGATCCTTTATAAATTTTTTCGTCTAATAGATTTTCTGATTTAGCAACAAGGCAAGCTATCATTGCATCTCCAGAAATATTAATAGAAGCGCGACACATATCTAATATGCGATCGACACTGATTATTAACGCTGTTCCTTCAACTGGTAAGCCTATTTGTTGTAAAACCATGGTAAGAGTAATTACTCCAACTCCTGGTACCCCAGCTGTGCCAATTGATGCAATAGTTGCCATTAGGACTATTGTTAAATAACCAGTTATCCCTATATCGACATGGTATATATTTGCAATAAATACCGTCGCTACACTTTGCATTATTGCGGTCCCATCCATATTTATAGTTGCACCTAATGGTATAACAAAAGAGGCGATTGATTCCTTAACTCCAAGTTGTTTTTTAGTGGTTTCTAAAACAACAGGAATAGATGCATTGCTGCTACATACGCCGAAGGCAAATAGCATAGTATTATACATTTTTTTAAAAAAATGTATGGGGTTTAATTTTGCAATAAAACGTAAAAATATACTATATGTTATAATTAGTTGAAAAATTAGCGCAAAAAATACAACTAAAATATATTGCAGTAACTCCATTAAGACCGTAATACCTTGGCGAGCAAAAATAGATGCCAAAAGAAAGTATATTCCATATGGAGCTAAAATCATCACTAAAAATACAAGACGCATTAGTACTTCATTAAAATGGATGAATATATCACGGCAAGCTTTACCACGTTTTCCAGCCATGGTCATTGATATTCCAAGAAACGATGAAAAAATGATAAGTTGGAGCATGTTACCATTTGCCATAGCGTTTACGGGGTTGCTTGGAATTATGTTTAAAACTATTTCTTTAAGAGATGGAGGGGGTATTGAGATAATATTGGGGGTAAGTGTTAAATTAGCATTGCTACCGATGTGTAACGTTGTAGAAAATATAATTCCAATGCTAACAGCTATTATTGTTGTAATTATGTATAACCCAAACGTTTTTAAGCTTATACGTCCTAGAGTTTTAATATTTTGCAAAGAGCTTATTCCGCAAACTAATGATACAAAGACTACCGGTACTACTAGCATTTTTAAGAGATTTACAAAAAGCTTGCCACCTACGCTGAATATATCGTCAATTATTATGTTTTTTACATGCTCGCTTATTGGTATGAATTTAATGATTATGCCTGTTATCAAACCAAGAATCAAAGATAGAATAATTTTTCTGGTAAAGTTAGAAGGCATATTCATTTTATATATTATTTTGTGCCGGCAATATAATTAGGATAGTGTGCTTGGAATTATAAGTCCAATCACACTTCTAGAATTACAAAAAACTTAGAAATCTGCGTTATATTTAGTATTTAATCAAAAAATTTAGATTTAATTAAATACTAAATTTGCTTTGGTCTCTATGTTTCTGTGAGTCCTGATGATTTTTGTTATGTTAAAGATAGATTGTTATTTTGATCTATCTCATGATTTAATTCATTTAATTTTTCATTAAAGATTTCATGAAATTCTTTAAGACTATCTAAAAACTGTTTAGGTGAAGCTGAGTATGCAAAAAACTGTGGGCTACCTACCAATGTTTTGGCAAAAGGCGTTGCGCCTTTCTCATTCATTGTTTTTTCTGCGCGAGTTATATAACTAATTGCTATATCAAACACTCTAAAAAACATGCGGAAAATCCACATTATGTTGTCATAAACTTGCGTGAGGCGATCTTTGTATTTCCCTACAGGCGTTTTTTCAAATTCATTTTTCACTGATTTTTTAAGTTTTTCTAAATCTTTGTCTTCTTCAAATAATTTTAAATGATTATATAAAGATTGAATAAAAGGCTTTAAATTTTTATCTTTTTCCGTAAGCAATTTAAATAATTCGCCAGGTTCACTTATGTTGTCTTTATCAGAGGTATTGTCTGTTGTAAAAGTATTTACCATTTTATCAAGTAAAGTTTTAAGAGAATCTATGATACTTTTATGTGATGTTGTATCTGAGAGAGGGCTAGAAACGTTAGATTGTTGCAGTTTTTCTTCAATTGATTGAAAATAAATTTCAAACTCATTTGCTGGAGTTTGCCGTCTGTTTTTTAAATCAGGATGATCAGGCGTTGAACTTTTACTATTATATATTTTGCTTTCAGGGGTAATTGGAAGTATTGTTCCATCATATATAGAAGAGATATCCGTTTCTGAATTAGCTGATATACCTGATAAATTTGGATCTTCAATCCTTAGAGTTTGGCTATCGTTTTTATTATCCATAATAAGAGCCTATAAATTATTATTTTGAAGGATAATAAACTAAAATAATAGATAAAGAAAGTGTAAATCATGGATATACGATTAAAAATACTTCTTTATTAGTTTGACTAAAGAGATAAAAGTAATTTTTAAAATTTAAAACTTCCTTCTAAT
>JAUIBC010000021.1 GCA_030427555.1 Gammaproteobacteria bacterium
AAATGAAGTATGTCTACGATTACCAGAATCAAAAGGTGATTTACGAACTAGCCTATGTACACCTGTTTCAGTACGCAACCAACCAAATGCATTTTCGCCTTGTACATGGATAGTCGCACTTTTAATGCCAGCCACTTCGCCAGCTGAACACTCAACCAATTCTACTGTAAAGTTGTGTTGTTCACACATCCGTAAATACATACGCAACATCATTTCGGCCCAATCCTGAGCTTCAGTACCACCAGATCCAGATTGAATATCTAAAAATGCGCAACAAGAATCCATTTTACCAGAAAACATTCTTTGTAATTCAAGATTTGCAACTACAGAATTAACATTTTCAAGGTCCTTAGCTACCTCTTCAATTGTTGCTTCATCTTCCTCTGCACGAGCCATCACAAATAATTCTGCAAGGTCTACGACCGACTGTTCGGCTTGATTTATTTTATTAACTACTTGTTCAAGGTTAACTTTTTCTTTACCTAAAATCTGTGCTTTATCATGATCATTCCAAACTTTAGGATCTTCAAGTTCACGATTAACTTCTTCTAAACGCTCTACTTTGACATCATAGTCAAAGATACCCCCGGAGCAATTTAATTCTATCTGTTAAATCCTCTAGGCTTAAGCTTATTTGATTTACTTCTAACATACTACTCTTTCTCCAATCTTGCTTTTACTCTATGGGTAGCAAGGCTGTGAATTTGCGAAACACGAGATTCACTAACACCTAGTACTTCGCCTATTTCTTTCAAATTCAAATCATGTTCATAATACAATGATAATACCATTTGCTCATTTTTAGGTAAACTACCTATTACCCCTGATAAATGTAACTTCATATCAGAACGCATAGCATTAACATGCGGTTCATTTGCATTCGCAATATTATCAACTAAAGTATCATCATTAACACCAATATCATCGAAGCCGTATAAATGAGCACCATTTGAATCCATCAATATATCTTGATACTCATTAATTTCCAAACCTAGTTCACTTGCAACTTCTGTATCAGATGCCTCTCTACCAAGCCTATTCTCAATATCACGGACCGCTTTAGATATCATTCTAGAATTTTTATATACTGAACGCGGGATCCAATCATTTCGCCTCACTTCATCTAGAATATTACCACGAATACGTATAGTTGCGTATGTTTCAAACGATGCACCTTTGGTATCATCATAATTTCTGGCTGCTTCAAGTAAACCTATCATTCCAGCTTGAAGCAAGTCATCCATCTGTACAGAGCGTGGCAATCTGCCTGCTAAGTGGTAAGCTATTCTTTTTACTAATACTGAGTGTGCTTTAATCAAGTCATTCTGTGCATGCTCATCCATTCTTCCGTTAATTAAAGAACTCACATTTCCTCCTTTTAAAAGCACAATAACAGATCAGTTAACTTATAACTCTTTCCCTTAAACTTTAACCATTTTTTTGCAAATGCAGTCCCTTAAGCATTTATATATGCATGGAATGAATAAAATCGAGTTTCCCGTAATTATTCACTAACGTCACTTAACATTTGTTCTAGTTTTTCAATTCTTTCTGCTAAGTTATCCGGCACCAACCCACCGCCTTGCGCCATATCTGCCCTACCACCACCACGACCACATAATGTTTTAACAAATTCGCTAGCCGATGGTACGCGCTGTATAATTGATTTATGTACTCCGGCTACAACATTTATCTTACCATTAGAAATAGCATATAGGACAATTACAGCTTTTTCCAATATAGATTTTAAATGATCCAACATTGCGCGCAATCCTTGAGCATCAAGATTATCTAAGCGTTTAATTATATAATTAATATCACCTATTTTTTTACCATCATTTTCCAAGCTATCCGTGGATTTTTGCATCAAACTTTGCTGCAACTGGAGAATTTCTTTATCTTTAGCTTTTATAGTATTTACAACATGCTCTACTCTAGATAAAACATTATTTTGTTGCGTTTTTAATATTCCAGCTATATCACGTAATTTTGCAAGCTCACTATTTATCCAATCAAGAGCATACGATCCCGTTACAAATTCTATTCTACGTACCCCACTTGCAATACCATATTCGTTTACGATTTTTAATACACCTATATCGCCTGTACGTGTCGCGTGAGTACCTCCACAAAGCTCTTTGGAGAAATCTCCAATTGATAATACTCTCACTGAATCTGAATATTTTTCACCAAATAAGGCAACGGCTCCATCATGTTTAGCTGCTTCTAAATCCATTACGTTGGTTGTGATATTTATATTTTCTCTAATTTTCGCATTCACAATCTCTTCAACTTTTTGTAATTCTTCAATAGTAAGTGCTCTATCATTAGAAAAATCAAAACGTGCGCGATAATCCTCAACTAAAGATCCCTTCTGTTGCACATGTTGGCCTAACACTCTCTTTAAAGCCGCATGTAGTAAATGAGTTGCTGAATGGTTTAAACGAATATTTAAGCGTCTTTTGCTATCTATTTGAGCATTTAATTTTTGCCCAACTTTAAGCTCTCCACGTAATAATTTTCCATAATGTAAAACAGTATTACCCTGAGATTTAGTATCTTGCACAACAAATTCAACATCATCATTATAAAGACGACCTGTATCACCAACTTGTCCGCCACTCTCCGCATAAAACGAAGTATTATCTAACACTACTATTAAATCTTGAGAATCACTAGATATATTTGGAATAGATTCTTTTTGTTTAAAAATATACTTTACTTCACTTAAAATTTTATCACTATCATAGCCATGAAAATTAGTTACATTATCAGCTGGTATTTCAAAACTTGTGCCAACATTAAAATGACTTGCTGACTGAGACTTAGCGCGTTGATTTTCCATAAGTTTTGCAAATTCTGCAACATCTACAGTTAAATCATGCTCTCGAGCTATATCACAAGTTAAATCTAGAGGAAATCCAAAGGTATCATAAAGCTGAAACGCTACTTGACCAGGAATTTCTTTATTATTATCTAAATTATTTATCTTATCTTGTAACAACCTTATCCCTTGATCTATAGTACGAGCAAATTGCTCTTCTTCGTGTCGAATAATTTTTGTAATGTAATCTTTATTCTCAATTAAAATCGGATACGCATCACCCATAATATCAACTAATGGAGCAACCAATTTGTAAAAAAATGGCATGAGTAATTCTAATTTGTGACCATGACGAATAGCTCTACGCATAATTCTGCGTAACACATAACCACGCCCTTCATTACTTGGTGTAACACCATCAGCAATTAAAAAACTGCATGAACGCACATGATCAGCAATAACTTTTAAAGAAGGATGAGAAGAGTTTAAGCCTGCTTTTAATTGCATTATATAAGTAATTAGCTTTTGGAAACTATCTATGTCGTAGTTACTATGTACGCCTTGTACAACGGCAGTAATTCTCTCTAGCCCCATACCAGTATCAACCGATGGCTTTGGTAGTTTATGCATAACTCCATTTTCATCACGATTATACTGCATAAAAACCATGTTCCAAATTTCTATATATCTATCACCATCAGCATCAGGACTACCTGGAGGGCCACCTGCTATTTCTGGACCATGATCATAAAAAACTTCGGTGCATGGACCACAAGGCCCGGTATCTCCCTTAGACCAAAAATTATCTTCATCGGAACAACGAGATATTCTATCTTTAGGGATTCCTATTTCTTGATTCCATATAGAAAATGCCTCATTATCATCTTTGTGCACACTAATCCACAGACGTGATTTTGGTAATTTTAAAACATTGGTTAAAAAATCCCATGCATAACGAATTGCCTCATGTTTAAAATAATCACCAAAACTAAAATTTCCTAGCATTTCAAAAAAAGTATGATGTCGTGCTGTATAACCTACATTTTCTAAGTCATTATGTTTACCGCCTGCACGCACACAGCGCTGCGATGTAACAGCGCGATTATAATCGCGTTTTTCATGACCTAAAAATAACTCTTTGAACTGGACCATTCCAGCATTAGTAAACAAAAGAGTGGCATCATTTGCCGGAACCAACGAACTACTTGGTACTATTTTATGACCGTTTTTAGCAAAATAGTCTAAAAATGCTTGTCTAATTTCAGAACTGTTCATGATATTTAATACTCAAAAATCAAGGAATATAAGAATTAATATATCTATTCTTCGAAAGGTAATTCCTCTTTAAAAACCATATCTATAGTATCCACAGTAAATCCTCGAGAATACAAAAAAGATTTTTGTTTTTGTATATCTTTACTTGGATAAATTGGTTTTTGTTTATACTTTTTATGCCACACTTTTAATGCGTGCGCCACCCAATTATCTTGCTCCGCTGCAAGTATATCATCTACAAGGTAACTGGCTATATTTTTATAAATAAGCTCTTGTTTAATCCTCTGTGGTCCATAACCTTGGCGAATACGCGCATTGCATATCATTTCCGCATAGCGCTCGTCACTTTGTAAATTTAACTCTTTTAACCTGGCAACAGAGAGCTCAATTGTATCAGAATTAAAACCTTTTTGCTCAAGTTTATTTATTAATTCTGATACACTGTATTCCCTTTTTGCAAGTAAACTAAGTGCATAATTATATGCTTTATCCATCGACTAATTCTGACTCTTTTGATTCTGACTCTTTTTGCTTCTTAGTCACTAACATTTCTTTACGCACCATTTGCTCAAGCTTAGCTGCAAGATCTGGATGCTCTTGTAGATAAATTCTAACATTTTCTTTACCTTGACCAATTTTTTCTTGATTATAACTGTACCATGCTCCAGATTTCTCAATAAAACCTAACTGAACAGCTAAGTTAATAATTTCACTTTCACGAGAAATACCTTCGTTATAAAGAATATCGAATTCAGCCGTTTTAAATGGTGGAGCTACTTTATTTTTAACGACTTTAACTTTTGTTTCGTTACCTAAAACCTCATCACCTTTCTTAATAGAACCAGTACGCCTAATATCCAAGCGAACAGACGCATAAAACTTCAATGCATTACCACCAGTGGTAGTTTCAGGGCTTCCGAACATCACGCCTATTTTCATTCTAATTTGGTTAATAAAAATCACCAAGGTATTCGAACGTTTAATGTTTGCCGTTAACTTACGTAAAGCTTGCGACATTAATCTAGCTTGTAAACCAACATGCGAATCCCCCATATCTCCTTCTATTTCAGCTTTTGGAGTTAGGGCTGCTACCGAATCAACAACAATAACGTCTACCGCGGCAGATCTAACAAGCATATCGGTAATTTCTAAAGCTTGCTCACCAGTATCTGGTTGTGAAATTAATAAATCTTCTACTACAACCCCAAGTTTTTCAGCATAACTTGGATCTAATGCGTGTTCAGCATCGATAAACGCACAAGTTCCACCAATTTTTTGGCACTCTGCTACAACCTGCAAAGTCAAAGTAGTCTTACCAGATGATTCTGGGCCATAAATTTCAACTATACGCCCTTTCGGTAAACCACCTATTCCCAAAGCTATATCAAGACCCAATGAACCAGTAGAAATAGCTTCAATATCACGCCCAACACTACTATCACCCATACGCATAACAGAGCCTTTACCAAACTGGCGATCAATTTGTAAAAGAGCTGCATTTAATGCTTTTTGTTTATTTTCATCCATATAAATTCACCTATATATTGAGGAGGAATGCAAGATAAAATTATCACACAAATATAAGGATATCATCAACCATTATAACTCTGTACGGTATGATTTTTAACACGGCTGTCCAATATAAATAGATTTTTAATATTGTGTATTTAGAACTTTATCTATAAATGCTATAATCGCGAAATTTAAATTAAGTCAAATAGGTTAGATTAAACATGGAAAAAACATATTCACCTGAGGCCATAGAGAAAGATTGCTATGCACAATGGGAGAGTCATCATTACTTTCAACCACACGGTGATAAAAGTACTTTCTGCATAATGCTACCACCACCAAACATTACTGGAAGCCTACATATGGGACATGGCTTTCAATACACTCTAATTGACTCTTTAATCCGCTATAAACGTATGATGGGGCATAAAACTTTATGGCAGCCAGGTACAGATCATGCTGGCATATCCACTCAGCTTGTAGTTGAACGCCAATTAGATAAAATTGGCACATCACGTAAAGATATGAGTCGCGAAGAATTTCTTGATATAATGTGGAAATGGAAAGAGGAAAACGGTGCAAATATTACTGAACAAATGCGCCGTATTGGTTCTTCGCCAGACTGGTCGCGCGAACGTTTTACTATGGATGAAGGTTTATCTAAAGCAGTCCAGAAAGTTTTTATCCAACTATATGATGAAGGTTTAATCTACCGTGGTTCACGCTTAGTTAACTGGGACCCTGCCTTAGGAACTGCTATATCTGATCTTGAAGTAATTTCCGAAGAAG
The DNA here is from genome assembly GCA_030427555.1 of Gammaproteobacteria bacterium. Taxonomy (GTDB): domain Bacteria; phylum Pseudomonadota; class Gammaproteobacteria; order Legionellales; family Legionellaceae; genus 2-12-FULL-35-11. The sequence continues at coordinate 6,401 of JAUIBC010000021.1, forward strand.
AAGCAGGAAATTTATGGCACATTAGATACCCAATTGAAGGTGAAAAAGATTCAATAATAATTGCCACAACTCGCCCAGAGACAATGCTTGGAGACGTGGCTGTAGCTGTTCATCCAGATGATGAACGTTACAAAAAATTTATTGGCAAAAAAATCATACTTCCATTAACAAAAAGACCTATCCCTATAATAGCTGATGAGTTTGTAGAAAAAGATTTTGCAACAGGATGTGTGAAGATTACACCAGCACATGATTTTACCGATCATAGTATTGCAAAACGCCATAACTTACCTTCTATTAATATTTTTACTAAAAAAGCAGCTATTAATAAAAACTGTCCGATTAAATATCAAGGAATGGATCGATTTGTAGCTAGAGATGCCATAATTAAAGACTTAGAAAACGAAGGTTATCTAGTCAAAACCGAGCCATACAAAATTAAAATACCACGTGGTGAAAAGTCTAACGTAATAATTGAACCTTTACTAACAGATCAATGGTATGTAAAAACAGAAGATTTAGCTAAGCCAGCAATTGAGGCCGTGAAATCTGGTAAAATTCGATTTATTCCTGAAAATTGGAATAAAACTTACTTTAACTGGATGGAAAACATTGATGATTGGTGCATAAGCCGCCAACTTTGGTGGGGACACCGTATTCCCGCTTGGTATGATAACGAAGGACATACCTACGTTGGTTATAGTGAAAATGATGTTAGATTTAAATATAAACTTGATGCCAGTGTTGATTTAAAACAAGATGAAGATGTACTTGATACTTGGTTCTCATCAGCACTTTGGCCTTTTTCAAGTTTAGGTTGGCCAGAAAGAACTAAAGAACTAGAAGAGTTTTACCCAACTAGTGTTTTATTTACTGGTTTTGATATCATTTTCTTTTGGGTTGCACGAATGATCATGATGGGTCTAAAATTTACTGGCAAAATCCCATTTAAAGAAGTGTATATTACCGGTTTAATTTGTGATATTGATGGCAAAAAAATGTCAAAATCTAAAGGAAATGTTCTTGATCCAATTGACATTATTGATGGTATAACTTTAAAAGATCTACTAGAAAAGCGTACAAGCCACCTAATGCTACCATCACTACGTGACAAAATAGCTAAAGCAACAAGAAAACAATATCCACATGGAATTCCTGCATATGGTACAGACTCCTTACGTTTCACCTATTGCTCATTTGCATCTAACACTAGACAAATTAGATTTGATATTAATCGTGTTGAAGGATATCGTAATTTTTGCAATAAATTATGGAATGCTGCACGTTTTGTATTAATTGGCACCGCTGAAAATACTATCGATTTTGATGATGGAGCGTTTCAATATACTGAAGCTGACAAATGGATATTATCTACTTTGCAAAGGACTATTGAGAAATGCCACCAGCATTTTGCAGAATATCGTTTTGATTTATTGGCAAATACATTATATGACTTCATCTGGCATGAATATTGTGATTGGTATTTGGAACTTTCAAAAACTGTTATTTACGATGAAGATGCAATAGCTCCAATTCGTCGTGCAACTAGTCATACATTGATTCATGTTTTAAGTAGGATACTTAAGTTATTACATCCAATTATGCCTTTTATTACTGAGGAAATATGGAAAAAAATGACGAAACTAACTAGTGACTCAGCTGAAAGTATAATGCTTAGTAAATATCCAGAGGTTGATAAAAAATTTATTAATCTTGCAGTAGAAGAAGAAATTGAGTGGTTAAAAAAAGTCATTCAAACCATTCGTACCATTCGCAGTGAAAGTACAATTTCTCCTTCGCAAGAAATATCTCTAGTGATAAAAAACACATCTGAAAAAATGCAGTTACAAATTAATAAATATTATGCGCCACTGACAACTATGTGTAAAATTTCGCAAATTAGTTTTTTACACGCTAACGAAACGGCTCCTGTATCTGCTTCCGCGGTTGTTGGAGAGTTAGAATTACTAATCCCCTTACAAGGTTTAGTTGATGTACAAAGTGAATTAATCAGACTTGAAAAAGAACTAGCTAAGATCGATAAAGATATCGAGTTTGCGGAAAATAAACTCAATAATCCAACTTTTACCAACAAAGCACCAAAAGATATTATTACTGGAGTAGAAGAAAAACTAAGTATTGCAAAAAATGCCAAACAAAAATTATTGCATAATTTAGCTAAAATTAAATCGTTACAACCAGAAAATCTTAATAATCACTAACAATTTTAAGCCACTTATGCAATCAAGCTAGATAAGTGGCTTAAAACTAATAATTTGGATTCTTTAAAGTTAAGACTTGCGATGCTGAAACAATTCTGAGAAAAAAGATGATTTATTTATCCCTAATTCTTTAAAAATCTTCTGTACCCTATCCCAACTGTTTTCTTGCTCAATACTAGCAACAACCAGATCAAACCCAAAATCTTTATCTACAGGCACGCCCCAGCCATTAATATAACATAATCCCCTAATTCGCTTAGCATTAATATGTTGTTTCTTTTCAGCGGCTAATAAAAAAGCATGTGCCTCTTTGTATAATTCATTCATAAAAATCTCGTTACTAGCTGAACTAAATAATTCACTACGTTGTAAAGCGTCACGCAACTTTGCTTCTTCTAGTAATTTTTGCCCCAAAATAAACTGGGCATTCATATCATCCAATACAGCAGCAGCTCGATAACAAGCTAATGCCTGCTCCCTTGCAAATGGAAAAGAACGATTACCAATTAATTTTTCATAAATTTTTGCAAGCTTTATATATGCAACAAGTTCTTTATTGAGCATTTCTGAATTAGCTTGATTTTGCAACCTTGAAAGTTGCATATTACGTAATTGCTTTTGCAGTCTATTGATTTTGAATTTTTTAAACCAACACATACAAGATCCTTTATATTATATTGCAATTGCCCACTGGAATAACTGCGAAGCAACAAATACTAAGATTATTATCAGAATAATTTTAAATATAAGGCCTCTAGACTCAGGCTCTCCAACTTTAGTTCTTTTATGCATTGGAGAAGTAGTATCATTAGCATAGTAATCTTTATTAGATTGCTTATCTATTTTATTGGATATTATGTCAGCAATTATAAATAAAATAATTGAAGGAGAAAAAACTCCTAAAAAAACTAACCATCCTGCAGCAGTATTTTTTAAATGGTAGTTAAATTGCAAAAACTCTGCAAATCCAGCAATAAATTCTGGAATCTGGTATCGCCAATGAAAAATCAAACGGGGGAAAATATAAAAGCTTAAAGCAAATAAAATTAACCCCAATGATAAACAAATAATCCCTATAATAAAAAATTTTTTATTTTGTTCAAATTGCTCTGATTCCATATCCCTATATCTCTTTGCTAAAATTTATTTTATATATAAATTGAAAATAGCAGATCTAATTAGAAAACGCCAAATTACATTTTTAATAGGATTAAACTCAAAGCATTATATTTTTATCATAAGAATTTTTTTTTAACTGTTTGGTATAAATCAAAACAAAGTCATCGCTAAACTTCAAATGTAAAAGTATCTTCACCAGTATTGTCAGAGACGTAATTATTACCATTCACTGGGAGAACTTTATATGTTTGTTTTCTAAATAAAGAAAAATAATCACAAAACGTCTTATATGATGACTTAACATGCTGTTTTTCTACGGGACTATCATAATCACTTAGGTTTACACTCGATGATACTTTAGAGTCCGGGCTAGTCACTTGATCATTAGAATCTTCATATGGTTGAGATTGAAGCCGCACATCATCTTTACTAACAGAAGAGCTAATACTTAATGTAAATTGATTATCTAGACTCACCGTTTTATCATTAGTGTTTCTTTCATCAGATTGAGAAAAAACTTCAAGCTTCTTATGTATATTTTTCTTTGAATCAGAATAACCAAAAGAAATAGGTACATTTAATTGTAAGCCATTTACTTCTTTTTGATCAAAATACATATTTGCTTGTTCATTAGCAATTGTAGATTGGCTATATCCATAAACATAAAAATGATGCTCAAAATCACTAGTTAAATGAATGAAAGAACGACCAAATCGATGCACTGCTTCATCAAAAGTCTTAGTTATATAATTTTCACCTACCTCTGCTAGGTTAACGTCTGGAAACATGTAAAAATCAAAAACTTCCGAATAATCATTATTTAATAACTCTGGAGTTATTTGTGAAATAATATTGAAATATTTAGGAGCTAAATCTTGCAGCGTAAATAATTCTTCTTTATTTGGAAAATAACCTTTAAATTTATCATATTCCTCGCCAACGCTATCTTTTTTGAGAGCGAAAGGCTCTAAGTTAAATGTAGGATCATTGCTTTTATTATTGCCTTTGTAATTAGCAATCATTGCATACTTGGTATCAAGTCCTTTTGGGTGTATACTATTCAACAATAATTTATTAGAACTAAGAGTTCCATGTGTTATAATTAAGATGAATTGTTTAGACATTTCATATACCCAAATATGCAATTATAACAAATATTATAATATTTTTCAAATTAGGTTACTATTTTGTTAAAATAAAGGCAACAATTGTCAACAGAACCTAGTTGGATCCTGAATTTATTAAATTAAAGAGAGCAAGATGGCTAAAGAAGAACATATAGAAATGGTAGGTACGGTAATTGAAACCCTGCCGAACACAATGTTTAGAGTTGAACTAGAAAATGGGCATATAATAACAGCCCACATTTCTGGGCGCATGCGTAAAAATTACATCCGCATATTAACTGGCGATAAAGTTAAAATTGAATTAACACCATATGATTTAAATAAAGGGCGCATAGTCTTTCGCGATAAAGATAAATTCTAAAAGCCAATTTAAATTTGACCTTGGAAATTCGGATTTAAACGAGCCCATGACTGCGGCCGTTTAGATCCAAGATCTCATTCAATTTCCAGCAATCATCATATCGCTAATCAAAACTGATCCACAGCGCGTAGATATATTAGGATTAATATCGCTACCCACTGCTACTATATTTGCAAACATCTGCAGCAAGTTACCAGCGATTGTAATTTCTTCTACTGGAAATTGAATTTTTCCATTCTCAACCCAAAAACCACTTGCTCCACGCGAATAATCGCCGGTCAAAATATTAACTCCTTGCCCCATAAGCTCGGTAATAAATAGCCCCTTGTCCATTTTCTTTAGTAAATCATCAAGCATACCAGCATTGGCATCTACTGTAAGGTTAAAAACTCCACCAGCATTTGCAGTAGTTTGCAATCCAAGCTTTCTAGCAGAGTAAGTATTTAAAACATATTGACTTAAAACTCCATCCTTAACAAAAACATTATCACGAGTTGGCACGCCTTCAGCATCAAATGAAGCGCTACCTAGTCCAGATAATAAATGAGGTTTTTCGTATATTTGCATCCAATCAGGAAAAATTTTTTTATCCAGAGCGTCTAATAAAAATGTGTTTTTTTTATATAAATTTCCACCGCTTATAGCCGATATAAAAGATGAAAACAAACCGCTTGAAATTCTAGAAGAAAACATCACTGGTAATTTTTGAGTCTTAATCTTTTTTGCCCCAAGACGACTTACAGTACGTTCAACCGTTGTTTTTGCTAAATCATCTAAACCTCTTAAAGATTCTGGATTACGTGAGGTTGTATAATCATAATCACGTTGTTTACCTTTAGCATCTTCCGCTAGTAATGAGCAACTTATACTGTGTCTACTACTTTTTAAGCAATTTGAAAAACCATAGGTATTGGAATGTCCAAGAGAAAAATCATATGTAGATACATGAACTCCATCTGAATTACTAATTCTATCATCAAGATTTAAAGCCTTACTCTCACAGTACCTAGCCATCTCTATAGCTTCTTCTGGTAATATGTTCCATGGAAAATATAAATTTAAATCAGCAAAATCATTAGTGAGCAATTTTTTATCCGGCAAACCAAAACAAGGATCACCAGCACTTACTTTTGCAATTTCAATTGCAGCTTGCACCATATTATTTAAAGCCTCTGCAGAAATATCACTACTACTAGCACTACCTTTAGATTGTCCAACATAAACGTTTATACTGATACTTTGATCTTCGCTAAAAGCAACTGTTTCAACACTACCCATGCGCAAATCAACGGAAAAACCTGTATCATGATTAATCGCAACTGATGCTTCATCCGCACCTTTAGACTTGGCCAACTTTAATACCTTGCCCATAATATCTTGCAACTCATCTGTTGACTTAAGTACTGAACTATTGATATTTTTCGATAAGGACTTCATGCTTTTCCTAGAAAATTTAACTAGTAATTTAATTATATAAGGATACTAAATTAAAATGCCAAAGGCACTAAAAAACATCATAAAATTTAATCTTATTTTTGTTTTAAGTTGCTCGTCTCTTCTCATCGAAGCACAGGAATGGCATAGAATAGCGCCAGGAATCGAATATCAAGACATAAGTGACAACTCCATAATCAATTTATCACATATTCATGCATTCAAGATTGACTTAAACCATAATAAATTTAGCCTAGCTTTAGCTGAAAACTTAAATGACACACCGGCGTTTGTTGATAATTTTGCAAAAAAATATTCGGCAGCAATAGCTATAAATGGAGGTTTTTTTGATAAATCTTACCATCCACTTGGACTTAGAATTAGCAATCATCACCAATACAACCCCATCAAGCAGATAAGTTGGTGGGGTATTTTTTATATTAATGACAATAAACCACAGATAACCAACATACGCAATTTCAATAAAAATAAAGATATTAACTTCGCAGTACAATCAGGCCCACGACTAATAGTTGATGGCAATATACCCAAACTTAAGCCAGGATATGCTGAAAGAACAGCACTTGGAATTACAAAAAACGGACTCGTTATTATCTTAGTTACTCAAAATAATCCTATTACAACAACTGAATTAGCAAAATTAATGCATGAAGAACCATTACGATGTGAAAATGCACTTAACTTAGATGGCGGAAGTTCTAGCCAATTATTTGTAAATTTAGAGGGTTTTAAATTGAATGTCTCTGGATTCTCGACAATTAGTGATGCAATATTAATAAGCTCTATTTAACGTAACTTTATGTCTCATAACGTTTTCTATATTAAATCACAACTTATCCACAAGATATTCATATACTTATCCCTTGCAGTTTTTTAAAAAACACACTATATTGTGTTATATTGCATATCAAACAACTACATATAGTGTTTAATGCAATATAAATTAATTCTAATTTTTCACGTAATGCTAAATTTTTGATTGTATTAATACACTAGTTTTCTTGTCTCTTTTGCTTTACAACAAGAAGCCTACTAATTATCGGAGGAAAAATGTCTGACTTATTAACGCCTACTCGTGAAGCCATTATCAATAGCCAAACAGATGTAAGCATTACAACAACACCAGGCACATTGAAAATAATTAAACGCAATCGTAATGTAGTTGCCTTCGACGCATCTAAAATTAAAATTGCAATCACTAAAGCTTATATTGCCGTAGAAGGCTCAAGCGCTGTAGCATCTAATCGTATTCGCGAGCAAATTGATGCATTAACCAATCAAGTAATAAGTGTATTTGATCGCAGATTACCTAGTGGCGGCACTATAAATATAGAAGACATACAAGATCAAGTAGAATTAGCTCTGATGCGCAATAGTCAAAATAAAGTTGCTAGAGCATACGTATTATACCGCGAAGAACGACGTAAAGAACGTGAAAAGAAATTGCATAAAACCCTAGCGCAAAATAATAATACTATTCTTGTCACGATGTCAGATGGTCATGTACAAGAATTAGATATTAAACGTATTGAAACCATAGTCAAAGAGGCATGTCGCGATCTACTTAACGTTAAATCTGAGCCCGTTATTAAAGAAGCTTTACGGAATCTATATAACGAAGCAAGCATCGAAGATGTACATAAGTCATTAATAATGGCAGCTAGAACTCTTATTGAAACTGAACCAAATTACACATATGTAAGTGCGCGCTTGCTACTAGATAGCCTTAGAACAGAAGCTCTTACAAAACTAGAAATACAAAATAATGCTACTTTTGATGAAATGAAAAAACTATATCCTAGTTATTTCAAAAAATTCATCGCGCATGGTGTTGGACAAGGCATTTTAGATACCAAACTTCTTGAATTTGATTTATCCAAGTTAGGTCAAGCATTGCTTCCAGAAAGAGATATGAAATTTACCTATCTTAGCTTACAAACCTTATTTGATAGATATTTCATTCATGAAAATAATGTTCGCTACGAATTACCACAAGCGTTTTTTATGCGCGTAGCCATGGGACTTGCTTTACGCGAACAGGATAAAAATGAAAAAGCAATTGAATTTTATACCTTACTATCATCTTTTGATTATATGGCATCTACTCCTACGCTATTTAATTCTGGAACTATGCGCCCTCAATTATCAAGCTGTTACTTAACTACTATCCCTGATGATCTTGATGGTATTTATAGTGCATTAAAGGACAATGCTCTATTATCCAAATTTGCTGGTGGTTTAGGTAATGATTGGACGCCTGTTCGTGCTATGGGGGCACATATTGCGGGTACTAATGGTAAATCTCAAGGCGTTGTGCCATTTCTTAATGTTGCTGACGCAACCGCTATTGCCGTTAACCAAGGCGGAAAGCGCAAAGGAGCTGTTTGTGCTTATCTTGAATGCTGGCACCGAGACGTTGAAGAGTTCCTAGAGTTAAGGAAAAACACGGGAGATGACAGACGCCGTACCCATGACATGAATACAGCGCTTTGGATTCCTGATTTATTTATGAAGCGTGTAACCTCCAAAGAAGATTGGACATTATTCTCACCAAACGATGTTCCTGATCTACATGATAAATATGGCAATCAATTTGAAGAGGCCTATCTTGCCTATGAAAATGACGCTCGTAATAACAAAATCAAGAATGTTAAAACCATCCCAGCTGTAAAACTTTGGCGTAAAATGCTATCTATGCTATTTGAAACTGGTCATCCTTGGCTAACCTTTAAAGATGCATGTAACTTACGTTCACCACAACAACATGCTGGTGTTATTCATAGCTCAAATTTATGTACTGAGATTACTCTAAATACATCTAAAGAAGAGATTGCTGTATGTAACCTTGGAAGTATTAATCTACCTGCGCATATTAAAGATGGTAAAATTGATATCAAAAAGTTACAAAAAACCATTAAAACAGCTATAAGGATGTTGGATAACGTAATTGATTTAAATTATTACTCGGTACCACAAGCACGTAATTCAAACTTAAAACATAGACCAATTGGCTTAGGGGTAATGGGCTTTCAAGATGCATTATATGAGTTGAAACTAAACTACACATCAGAAGAAGCTATTAAATTTGCTGATACATCTATGGAGATAATAAGTTATTATGCAATCTCTGCTTCGACCGATTTAGCAATTGAAAAAGGCAGCTATCCAAGCTATGAAGGTTCTTTATGGAGTAAAGGTATTTTACCAATAGACTCAATAAATCTATTGCAACAATATCGAGGCCAATACTTAGAACAAGATAAAAACCAAACTCTTGATTGGGAAACGTTAAGAGTTAAAGTACGCACTCAAGGAATTAGGAATTCAAATCTAATGGCTATAGCACCTACGGCTACTATATCCAATATCTGTGGGGTTTCTCAATCTATTGAGCCAACGTACCAAAATCTATACGTTAAATCTAATTTATCAGGTGAGTTCACAGTGATAAACCCATACTTAGTAGCTGACTTAAAAGAGCTAAATTTATGGGATGAAGTAATGGTTAATGATTTAAAATATTATAACGGCAGTGTACAACCAATCAGTAGAGTACCAGATGAATTAAAAGCACGTTATGCAACGGCTTTTGAAATTGATCCTATGTGGTTAGTTGAAGCTGGATCGCGCCGTCAAAAATGGATCGATCAAGCTCAATCATTAAACATATATATGGCAAATCCTTCTGGTAAAAAACTAGATGATTTATATCGTCAAGCTTGGCTACGTGGCTTGAAAACAACTTATTACTTACGTAGCTTAGGTGCGAGTAACGCTGAAAAATCAACTGTTACTGATGGTGCCCTTAATGCAGTAAAAATGGAAGAACCCAAAGTATGCTCAATCTTAGATCCAGATTGTGAAGCTTGTCAGTAGTACATTTTTATATTATTAAATTAGGAATATATTATGACATATACAGAAACTGAAATTACCGAAGAAACCGTTGCAAAAACTGGAGCTTTAGGCTTAGAACTTCCAGAAATGGGGGCAGGTAGAATTCAAGTTGATGATAAACAAATCATCAACTGCCGCGCCGACTTAAATCAATTAGTGCCTTTTAAATATAAATGGGCATGGGATAAATATCTAACTGCCTGTGCAAACCACTGGATGCCGAATGAAATTAGCATGAGTGCCGACCTTGCCTTATGGCGTGATCCAAATGGCTTGACCGAAGCTGAGCGTTTAATAGTGTTACGCAATTTAGGATTTTTCTCAACAGCTGACTCACTAGTTGCTAATAACTTAGTTTTGGCAGTATATAGACACATTACAAACCCAGAATGTCGTCAATACTTGTTGCGTCAAGCCTTTGAGGAAGCATTACATACTCATGCTTATCAATATATAATTGAAAGTTTAGCATTAGATGAAGCTGCTGTTTTTAATATGTATCGTGAAATTCCTTCTGTTGCAACAAAAGCCTCTTGGGCACTACCATTTACTCAAAGTCTTGGGGATCCTAATTTCCATACAGGAACACCTGAAAATGACCAACGCTTACTCCGTGATTTAATTGCATTTTATGTAGTATTTGAAGGAATATTCTTCTATGTAGGATTTACACAAATCTTATCTATGGGCCGCAGAAATAAAATGGTTGGAACATCGGAACAATTTCAATACATTTTACGCGACGAATCAATGCATATGAATTTTGGGATCGATGTAATTAATCAAATTAAAATTGAAAATCCACACTTATGGACAAAACAATTTCAACAAGAGATGGTTCAATTAATCAAACAAGGTGTCGAATTAGAGTATCAATATGCTAAAGATACTATGCCTCAAGGAATATTAGGTATGAATGCGCAAATGTTTGAAGAATATCTACACTTCATTGCCAACCGCAGACTCACACAAATAGGACTTGCAGAACAATATCCAGGTGCAGAAAATCCATTCCCTTGGATGAGTGAAATGTTAGATCTTAAAAAGGAAAAAAACTTTTTTGAAACAAGAGTAATTGAATACCAAGCTGGTGGAACACTTAGTTGGGATGATGAATAATAATTTATTGTTATTTGGGCTATCCGCGGACATGTTGCATAACGGGCATGTTGCATGGATAGCCACCTTAAGAAAAGAGTTTCCAAATCATACACTGGTAATTATGCCATGCTGTAGTAACCCTCTTGGTAAAAAAGATGAAAGTGGAAAGATAATCTATCCAAGTAATGCATTTATTCGCTGGCAAATGTTATTTGACTATTTCCAAAAGCATGATCCTGAAATAATTGTTTCTCAATATGAAGTAGCAATCAACATACCTTCTAAAACCTATACTACAATTAACTATTTGCAAAACACAACGATTAACGAGATAAAAGCCCAACGAGGATATATTCTACCGGTAAAATATAAAGAAACTCCCATTAATTCAGTAAGTATTGCTATCGGAACTGACATAATTAATGAGTTAGATAAGTGGTATGAATGGGAAAAAATATTAAAAACAGCTAATATTATAGTCATGCATCGCGCAGGATTTGGCGAGATTAATTTAGAAAAAATTAAAAATACGAAACTTAAAGATGCCATTAGTGATGGCTTGCAAAAAAACTCAATAGTAGAAGTTACAGGTCCACAAATTAATATTTCTTCAAGACAATTAAAACAAATGCTGCAAAACGGCACAAAAGACTCACAACTATTAGAGTTTATTCCTAAAGATATTTTAACTTACATAAGAAAACATCATAGTGAATTTTCAAGCGCTTATTATCAAAATCCCAAAGCCCAAAAACTCTATGAATTAGCAATGCAAATATATAAAAAAACAGTACAAGAGTTTGATTTAAAACGCTCAACCAAGCTTAGCGCTTTTATCTCTGACCTAAGTAGAATAACCAATATAGATAAATTGCAAACAGAAGGTTACAAATTAACCAATGGTCACTTAGATATAGCTTTACTTAAATTAAACCATCTTAAATTTGATAAACAAATTAAAAAATGGATGCAACAAAGCCACTCTACCTGGTATCAAACTAATAAGCCAAGTGGATTAATTATTAGTCCACATAATTTTAATGCGAATTTTAAGCTATTAGGTAAATATGGACCAAACCTTGCGGTAGATTTAATAATTTTCATTCAAGAAGATAACAAACTAAAACTATTAACTATCAAACGTAATGATAACCAAAAAACCTTAGCAATTCCTGGCGGCTTCTTCCAAGGAGATATATTAACTACTGCACTACACGAGCTTTTAGAAGAATGCTTTAGCAATAAGTTATTCACTCAAGACTCTCCAACCAATAAACTAATAGATAAACTCTATCAAAATGATAAAAATTTATTATTTAACAAACTTAAACTTTCTCTTAAAGATTTAGACATAAGTATAAACCTTGAGAAATTACTAAGAATTAATCCATCCGCAATAGTAGATTTAATAATAAATACTGTTAGTAAGCATTATCAAAACTCTAGCAAGCACATACCGATTATATCTCAATTAAAATGCGATATTTATATGCACTTATTACCAGATAACTACCAAAAATTAAAAAAATTTATAAAAGAGCAAGGAATAATCAGTCCCGAAGAACAAAGCATTACCGATCAAAGAAATACTAATTTAGCATGGATTGTAACAAAAAGCGTACGTTTTCTAATAACAAGAGAACAATGGGATAAATTACTCAAAGAAAGTGCGTTAGAACTATCTGGTGGAGATGATGCTGCAAGCGCTGCGATAATGCCTTTGGAAAAATTTTGTACCCAAGATGCTAAACCTTTTGCTTTACATAAGTATCTAATTCTACTAGCACTTGCAAAATTTTATGAAGAAAATAAGATAAGTCTCAAATCTATTGATATTAAGATCTGTTGACAACTCATTAGTTGTCAACAGATCACCAACTTTAGTTTCTTAATTCATTTCACAAGATTGCGAATGTTCAGATTCTTCAACGTTGTTAGAAAAATCCTTTATTTTGCTAATTAGAGAATTAATTAATCCTCCTAACAAATCAATTATCTGTGCAATTGGACTTATTGCAACCAAAATTGGTTGTACAATAAGATTGAGCAATAACAAGTGAATTTTGAAATCTCTCAGAAGATTGCAGATTGGAATTAGAGATGCACAAGCTAAAGCGCAAGGTGCTGTAGCAATATAAGCAAGTCTATACATGAAGTCTCTCATCGAATCAATTTTCGCAAAAAGTCCCCTTTCATATCTGACTCGCGATACTCTTCTACCATAAATCAATGTATCGTGAAAAATGCCGCCACATGTAAATCTTACTATCATATCATTTGCCCCTAACAAAATTAAAGTGGCTAAATCATACACAAAACCAAATTTAATTAAAAGTTTTTTAGTAAAAAATGCATTTTATTTTTGGCGGCACAACACCATGTACACAAACTACTTCGATTTATGGCCACGTCCTGCGATTCGAGTTACTAGTTCAATTGTTCTCAACGCAATCCGGGCATTCATTAGACCCCTTAGCAGCTCCGCTCTCACTGTTTACATGACACTCATCCCCGCACTCATTTGCCGCGCCCTCACCTATGACATACCCACCGCTGACGTTCTGGGTATCTGCCAGAGCAGTAGTTGGCGCTAGTGTTGAGATAAGTGCCAGGCTAGTTAGCAAGGCCCCACATAACGATATTGTTTTCATAGTTGTACTCCTTATAGTTCTCCATAAGAAAGAGACCCAGTGTTTTGTTTTCACCAGAATAAAAAAATCATCCAGATTTATCAGTATTTTGCAATCAATCATCTTACCTAATGCAGTAAGCGAAACATAATAGTCTATAGATTCATAATAATGCCATGCGTCACTTTTTTCGTGCTCGCCTCTTGAGTAATAACAGATGTTGTATAAACCCAACTTGATCATTGCATCAGCTTATTATTAAATCAACTAATTTAATTAAATTATAGAATTAGATCATTTTAAGCACAAATTTATTAATAATAGAGCCATACTCCAATGGCACTAAGTTAAGCGATTTTAACATATAAACCTCGTTCTTTTTGTAGTAAAGGAACCGTCAGATAACTTGATTTTAATTGAGTGCACAATTTTGGTGCGAGTTTGTGACAAAATAAATATATGGTTATTCTTTTTATAAGCCACTGCTTCATTACTTGCTCTAAGAATTTCAGGTATTGCTGTAAGATCTTCAAGCAAGCGTAGCCTTTATGAAGGCGCTTGCGCCGTAATGAAGGTTTCTATGCTAACATACTTGGCACTCTTACTTAGGTTAAGTTTACAATTAAAAACCTTGATTGCGACTTCGTCTCCATCAAAGCTACACTTGCTAAACATTAACAATAATGATTTAAATTCTACGCTCAATTTGGGCCTGATGGCTCCAACACAAGGTTTCTATCATAAATTAGTTTTTCTTCTTTACTATAGAACCCATGTTTATCATAACCATCTATGCTTAAATTTGATCTTTGTTTTTCAACTACCTCAAAAGGATCATATACTCCGTCTGGGTTATAACTATTAGCAGATAAGCCAGTATAGTAAGACTTTTTTCCAGGATGGCGTATAGAAAAATATTTCCCTAAAGTTTTATCCGTCTTATAAATAATTCCTGGTTTAATATCATTTCCCTCAAGCTCAGCCTCAATTTTCTTTAACATAGAGTATACTTTATCTTCTGAGCCTACCTCCATATATATCGTTACCTGCATCCCGTTATAAAACCTCTCAGCTGATGCTATAGAATTAGCTTCAATTTCTTTCAACACCACAAATTGATTATTTACATACCAATAAAGAAAAACTCTTGAGCGTAAATAAAGATTAAATAAATCACACAAATAGTAGAAATAATATCTAAGTCTATTTAAGTAACCATGCTTTAAATGTTGATGCAATATTTCAAATAACATCTCACAAGTTTGTCTGATACTTTTTAAATCAAACTCTGAAGAAAGAAAATACTCATGACATTTATTGATTTGACAAATATTTTCACGATGTTTTTGTATATACTTTTCTGTTTTTAAAATATCTACAACTTTAAAAGAATCAACTTCTTTAAATAAATATGGAGATATAATATCCCATGATATTATAAAATCATGCCTGTCTACACTAATCCTCGCCTTCCAGTTATGTTTCATTGAACTTGGATGACCCTTTTGTAATCTTAATTCTCTTAAACTTATAAAACCAGAAAAATCTCTTCTTAGAAAAGCCCTACCCTGCTCTGTGTAAACTAACTCGTTTGAATTTAATAAATCCAGGTATTTCACAGTAAGATATATTTAATAACAATATTGAATTCTATGCTATCAGGTAATAATTTTCTGTCAATATCATGTGCTATCCTTCAAAAAAACTTAGCAAGCATAGCCTTTATAAAGGCGCTTGCGCCATCAAATTACTGAGCAATTAAGACAAGCACAGAAAAATGAAAATTATGTAATATTTGATCCAATTGATTACGTGGATAATTTAGTAGCATTAGCTCGTATTCAAACAGGAATTACTCAAGCAGAATTGGCCGAGCTTATTAATATAACTCAAGCTTATATTAGTAAAATTGAGAATCAAGAAAAGGTTTCTATAAAATTATTAAATAAAGTCAAAGATGCTTTAAAAAGATGCCCCAACCCTAAATAAACACAAGCAATAATTTTGTAATATTTAATTGGTATTAGTTAGTGCAATTTTTTGATAAACTGATATAAATTCTGGTGAAATTAACGTATTTATAGTGAATTGACGGACTCCAATC
>JAUIBC010000128.1 GCA_030427555.1 Gammaproteobacteria bacterium
GGTTATACTATATCATCCTATGGCAATACCTTTTTTATTGCAGCTTATGCTCTTATACCAGCCTCAAACTCAATATTAATTGGTACGTCATCTGTAATGGTTAATCATATTTATTCTGATGATGCAATTAAAGCTAAATCAGCAATGACATATTATTATATGTCAATTAATATTGGTGCATTGCTGGCAACTATTATTGCCCCACAACTTTTCACAAGTAAATATGGTCCTTTATCGGTCTTAACTTTAACATTTATAGGTAAGGCAATTGCCGCTATTAATTTCTCTTATCAGTATAAAATATATGACAATGTTACCTGGGGCATAGATAAGAAAAAAATGTCAATCAACTCTAAGCTTAAGCTATTTTTTTATTTTGTAATAATTTATATATTTACCCTATTTGCTTATTCACATGTGAAAGTTGCTAATATTTTAATAAGTATTGGTTGTATATTTGGTATTATATGGTTTTTATGTAAAACCTTTATCTTAAAAGGAGCAACAAGATTTAAACAACTAATAGCGTTTGTTCTAATTTTGGAATCAATCGTGTTTTTTGTGATTTATAACCAAATGAATAGTACTTTGGTCTTATTTGCAAAGCATAACTCTGATTCTAAATTATTAGGATTTTTAATTTCACCCGCACAATATCAAATGTTAAATCCAATATTAATAATATTAATTGGGTTACAGTTACCTAAATTTTATAAAATCATGCCTAAATTTACCATTCCTTATCAGTTTGCTTCTGGTACATTGATTTCTGGAGCCGCCTTATTAGTAATGTACTATGCTGCTACAAATTCAACTTTGGGTATCGTTAATGGGAATTTCATAGGTCTTACTTATATTTTAATTACAATAGGCGAATTGTGGGTTAGTGCTATTGGTCTTAGTATGATTGGAATGTATTGTGATCAAAATAATTTAGCGTTTGCCATGGGGGTTTGGTTACTAGGTAGTTCTCTATCTAATACTATATCTGGCCAAGTTGCTAGTCACGTTGCAATTCCTAAACATGTAACTTCTGCGGTTGATAGTTTGGCTATTTTTAAAAAATACTATTTAATCATGGGCGGTATAACATGCGCTATAGCAATAATAATGTTTATTATTGCGAAGCGTATCAAGTTAACCGCATTTAAACGAAATATAATAATTACATAAGTATTATATATTTGATTTGATAATCTAGAATAAATTCCAACAATTTAATATTGTATGCTAAAATGTCATCACCGAGTATAAATTATTAAGAGTTTTAATATGGGTATTAGCATATTCGATATTTTCTCTATTGGTATTGGCCCATCAAGCTCACATACTGTTGGTCCTATGCTTGCAGCAAATGACTTTGCAAAGCGCTGTACTACTGATGATTTTATAGACAAGGTAAAAAGAGTTGAGGTAAAGTTATATGGCTCTTTAGCTTTAACTGGTAAAGGACATGCCACAGATAAAGCTATATTATTAGGCTTGGAAGGATGGTGTCCTGAAACGGTTAACCCGAATACTATACCTGAAAAAATTCAAAAAATTATTGATACAAATCAATTAAATTTAAATAATAATAAGATAATTACTTTTAATTATCATGATGATCTACTTTTTTTACAAAAAGAACTTTTACCAAAGCATACTAATGGCATGTTATTTTCTGTCTATGATAATAACAACTTACTATTTAGTCAGATATATTATTCAATTGGTGGTGGTTTTATAGTAACAGATGAGAATTTTGATAAGCCAAATGATACTTTAGAAAAAATTCCATACAATTTCTCAACGGCTAATGAGCTATTATCTCTTTGTCATACACATAAACTTAGTATCGCAGAATTAATGCTCAAAAACGAAAAAGCTTGGCGTTCAACCCAAAAAATTCATACTGAAATAAAGAAAATCGCTGATATAATGTTAGATTGTATAGATGCTGGTTGTACGCATTCTGGTACTTTGCCAGGCCCTCTGAAAGTTAAGCGCCGTGCCCCTGAAATTTACCAAAAAATTATGGATAACAGTAGTACTAAAAGCAAATATGAAAGCTCTGATATTATGAGTAGAATAAGTATGTATGCTATTGCGGTTAATGAAGAAAATGCAGCCGGCGGTCGTATTGTAACTTCACCTACTAATGGAGCAGCTGGCATAATTCCTGCTGTTTATAAGTATTATCTAGATGCTTATCAAGAAACCAGAAACAGCGCTACTTATGAGTTTTTTTTAACAGCCGCGGCAATTGCTATTTTATATAAAAAAAATGCATCTATTTCTGGGGCTGAAGTTGGCTGTCAGGGTGAAGTTGGGGTAGCATCATCAATGGCTGCAGCAGCTTTGACCGCCGTTCTTGGCGGTAGTCTTGAACAAATTGAAAATGCTGCAGAAATTGCTATGGAACATCACTTGGGAATGACTTGCGATCCAGTTTTAGGACTTGTACAAATACCATGTATAGAGCGCAATGCTATGGGAGCTGTCAAAGCTATAAATGCATCAAGATTGGCTTTAATTGGTACTGGTGAACATAAAATATCATTGGATACTGTAATTAAAACGATGATGAATACCGGAAAAGATATGAAAGATATATATAAAGAGACTTCTTTAGGAGGACTTGCTGCTAGCGTTAATATACCTGAGTGCTAGGATCTTTCAACTCAAAAGCAAAGCGTAAAATAAATAAAATATTGAGTTTTTTATTGTGTTTTTGTACAATTGATATTTTTATAGTTCTTTAAATGTAGTTTATGTCAAAAAATAATTATCCTTTTGTTTCAGATGTCAAACTAAGAGATTTTCAACCAACATTATTGTGGCCAGCAGAATACGAAGTTACATGTCCAAGGCGGAGATTAGTTTTAGATCCAAAAACAAATCAATTATACATTAATGATGATAGATTCGAGGTTCGAATTAAGTTTTTGTTATTAATCGTTGGTGTTTCAATATTTCATACTATGTTAGCCATTCTGCAAATAATAGTGAGCTGTTTTAAGCTATTTAAAGATTTAATAAAAGTTTTGATAGGTGGTTACAATAATATAACCAAAAATTTTTATGATTTATTTGAAGATCTATGCAAAATAATTATAGTGCCATTACTTGTAGCTGCATTAGAAATTACAGCAATGATTGGTTTGATTTTCCCATTAAATTCTCGCAAAATTTTCGCAAGTATAGAAAGACTAATGGTTAATAGTTTCGAAGTTCATAATTACTATAACAATGAATTTTCTGTTTTTAAAAATAACAAATTTATTTTGGCAGCATGTTTTCAGCCAAAATCAAACACAACAGAAAACAACGAGAATAATTTCCTTGTATTTGGCTAGATTTATCATCGATTTTTAATGTTGTTGTGCGTGCTTTGAGTGCTACTATGTCGTAACTCATTAATATATTCTTCCAACTGTACGCGGCCTTTCTCAGAATCTATATTTGCAGTTAAAAAACTAGTATCTATTGAATTTGTATCAGTAATAAATCTACTATCATAAGTAACAAACATAATATCACTTGGCTTTTCAATACCAAATTTATTTTGTGCGCTACTTAATGTACCTGCAAAACTATGATGCCAGTCACTACGATACTCTATATGTTGTATTCCCATTTCTTTGGGGGATAGGCCATTTGCCTTCATGGAAAGTTCAGCTATTTTATAAAGTCCAGGTATACAATCAATAATGCCAATTAGACCGCCAGCATTAAGAACTTCTTTTATTATTAATGTATTAGATTGGACATCATTAAATTCTTTTTTTATTTTAGTAGAACTATTTTCTTCAATATCATCAACTCTAAAATTAAGACCTTTCTGTTGCAAATGCTTTGAAATTATTTCTTCTCTAATCTTGGGAATATTATATTCAAAAGATATATCAGGCAAACCTCTTAGAGAATCTCTTAGTTTATAATATTGTTTTGATGTAAATACTAAAGTAGAATTATCAATTAATACAAGCCAATTTTTAGGTTTCACTCCAATACTCTTTGAAGCATGGGGCAAAATACGAGAAAAAAAGTTGAACACTATAAAGTCCTGTAACTATATAAAAATTTTAGAGAAACTTAAAACCATTTCTAAGAAAAGTCTATATACATCAGTTATAACTTAAAGCTTTAGTTTTACCATGAAAAACTTTATAAGTAAAAGCTGTGTAACTTATTAGTAATGGAAAAACAATAACCGCACCAAGGAGCATTATAGCTAATGATTCATTG
>JAUIBC010000129.1 GCA_030427555.1 Gammaproteobacteria bacterium
AATAAGCCTGTAATTATAAGAGATATTCCAACTCAATAGGCAATTAGATACGATATGGTTTTAAGGTGTTATATCGCTTTAACGTGCTATCTGGAACGTTAAATTATTATCCCACTATTGTTCGTAGAGTATTTGATTAGTATTTTATCGTGGTATAGTGAAGATTATATAATGAGCAATACTAAAACGGAAGATATAAAAAGTTATTTGCTCAATGAATTTAATCCCTCATATAACTATAGTATAAGTTAGATGGTTTGTTTTTGTGGTAATTAGTTCCTGATAATTTATATAGTGTTTATGTTTTGAACTTACTAAGCCTTTATTAGTCTAATACTTTGTAGAGAATTTATATGTTGGAGATCATTATGCATCATGCTTATAATACCAAAGAACCAGCGCAAAACTGTGCTCATCTTTTACGTGATTTTACCAATGCTTTAGTTATAGCTGAGTCTAAGGGAGAAATTACTGAAAAAGATTTTAAAAAGTTGCAAAAAATTGAAAAAAATCTGAAAGGAGCCACGATCACCTATTTTAAAAAATCTGGCATCAAAAAGGATGTGATGGATATAGTAAATCCATTGTTAAATGGTGAATTTGATAATTTAGAGTACGATCAATTTATGTTAAAAATGCAAGAATTTGATGGTAATCTAAAATTGATTGTAACTAACCTGAAAAAAGAATACAAGAAACATAAAACCAAAAAATTGGCAGAAAAAATTGAATCTATCGAAGAAATACAAAAAGACTTTCATGAAAAATTTAAAGATGCTTATGTTAAATATAAGCACTAGGGGTATTTATAGTGAGTGCTAGCAATACTAAAATAAAAAATACTTCAATAATAGAAGATCTAAAGAATGGTGCTGTATACGCAGTAGCGGGTATTTTAGGTTTTATTGCTGGAGTCGGAGCTTCAGTTGCATTGATGGCTGCATTGGCAATAGGAAGTGTTTTGTCTGTATTTGCTACAATGTTCTTTATGCTGAAAAATGACCCTGCCGTTTTGCAAAAACTGTATAGTAAGATGGTCGGTTTTTCGACCAATACGAAGATCTTCTTAGGAAAAATGCAAGCAAATGCACAAGATACTACAAGAGGTATATTGAGTTGGTTTGATGACAAGAGGGCAGGAGTAGAGGAAAATCTTGGCATAAAGAATGAAGATAAGAAAACTAATAATACTTTTGTAAATAATGCTGCTAATTTATTTGAGCAAATGATACATATTACATCAGAATTAGGTTATCTATGTAGTATGGCAATAATTTATACTCCTGTTTTACTTTCAAAAAAGAATGCTGAGGAATCTGTGCAAAGCAAGAATGGTAAGGAGACCTTTTTTCGCATGTTTAATATTTTTGCATCAATTAGAGATGTTGTAAATGATCATGAACGAATACTTAGTAAAGAAAAGGAGGGTGTAGAGGAAGGATTTCTAGAGATAAGAAACAAATTAAAACAATAAGTCTTCATCCTCATATTCAACCGCTGTGCTTGTTAGATCTTGCGATTTAGTATTATTTTTTTCAGTTTGCACAACATCATCTCCTGGGGTATTTAGGAGATTTAATACAGTACGACTAGCATTAGCTACTGCCTGTTTGGCTCTACCTTCAATTAGTTTACGTTGTTTGATTTCATTTGTTAATGCACGCTCTGCTTTATCTGCTCTGGCTTGTATTTCTTGTGCTTTTTTATCAGCAATTTTACGCAAGTCTTTCTCAGCGTTGATGATGGATTGTAATTTTTGTAATTTAGTATTTAGTTCATCTACAACGTTATCATGATTGTGATATTTTTGTTGGATAGACTCTAATTCTTGCTCTAATGATAAAATTGTTTTTTTGCAAGTGCTATGTTCTTGTTCGAGTTGCTCATAATCTGCATTAACTTGTTTATGTTTGTCCTCAAGAGATAGTAATTTATCTTCATCTATTTTTTTATTGTTTTCAAGTTGTACTAATTTCTCTGCAGTTTCATTTAATTGCCTTTGAAAGAGACTGGCTTTTTCAGCTAAGACTAAAGCATGCTGTGCCTTCTCATCAGCTGCAATTCTAGCTAGACGCTCATTTTGTAATTCAATCTCAGCATTATTGGCACGTAACTGTGATTCTTTTGTTTTAGCTTCTGCCACACCTCTATTTCTAGCTTCTTCTTGTTGGGCATTTGATGCCTGCTTAGCTTGTTCCATGGCAGTTAAAAATTGTTGCTCTGCAACTTTTGCTTGCTCTATTGCCTGGCGCATCCGACTTTCAGTTGATTGTAATTGTTGCATCAAGGCTTGCTTAGACAATTCAGCTTGTTCTGCGCGTTCATTGGCTTCTGATATTTTAAGATTGTTATTTAATGAACTTAACTTCTGCTCTTGTGCTTTAAGATCGGTAAGCAGAGAGTTTATTTTTTTACCATTTGGAGATTCAGTGTTAGCTGAAATCTGTTGTGGTTGGAAAAAACCACCCAGTAGTATGGAGTTACCAGTTTTATCACTAAGCTGGCGCATTAATTGTTGTTGCTGTTGCTTGGTTTGTTTTATTTCTTGTTGAATTTCACCATCTTGGTCGTCTTCAGCTATTTCCAAGTCTAGTTCAATATCTTTAATTCCTGATTTAGCTGCTTCCTCACAGAAATTGAAATCTGGATAGAAAGATGTGCTATCAATTTCAGTATCCAGACTTAAGTCCAAATCTAGATCAAAGTCGAATAGATCATCTTCAACATCCGTTTGAGTTGTCTCATGCACGGTATTTTCTAATAAAGCAGTTTTCCACGGCCGATGCGCACGTTTTTTGAAAGTACGATTACTTGTTTTTCGTTTTGCATCTGACATTTTTCTCTCCTGCAGCTATGCTCTTTAATTTTAAATCTAAATTTAAGCTATAGCCAGTTTTTGCTTATTATTTCTTACTTAAAACTTCTACGCTTAGGTTTTGTGCTCAAGTGCCCAATACAGATCAAAAGCAGAGGTATAAGTAAGGTAAAACCATATTGAAATAAACTTTGGTCAAATTTGCTTGGTTGATAACTTGCATCTTTTAGTAGAGGAGCATTGTATACAAAAGTGGTTTGATTCGGTATAACCCAAGCAATTATATTGTTTATTAAGTGCTCATTAGCCAATAACTTAAAATACTTATTTATGATAAAGGAACTGTCTCCAAAAATTAGAGCTTTCTGTAATTGATTATTAGTAGCTTCTCTAGTTAATGCTACTCCTATAGTGAGTGGACCAAGATGTTCTTTAAGTTTACCTAAATGCTCTAGATCTTTAGTTGCCGGGCCAGAATATGTCCAAGAATCTTCTCTGGTAGTGATAATAGGGGAACTCTGCCAATTGTGTGCCTCATATAATACTTCTAAGTGAGATGACCAGGGCATAATAATATTACTATGTAAATTTTCAGTAATAGCATGTTTAGTGTTGTTGTTTAATACTTTTAAAGCTGGATGCGGACTACCTAGCTGTAAGCTAAAGGGGTCAATAATTACTCCAGCTGAAGGTTGTACACCAAACTCATCGATTAGAAAGTTGTGATTAGCAGTCCCTGGTTCACTAAACCATATTACTTTGCCACCGTTATGAATATACTCGCGCAGTATATTTATTTCTGGTTCTAAAAACTCATATTTAGGGTTAGCAATAATCATCAGAGAAGTATTTTCTGGTATAAACTGGGTTGCTAGATTTAATGATGCTATATGCATACCATTTCTAGTAAAAATACTGGCAAAAGAGCTTAATCCGGATTCATCTTCAAGTGTTGGATCTAATTCATCATGGCCAGTAATAAAAGCAACCCAATTATTGATATTGCTTGTTGTTTGCTGAATAAGATTACTTACTTGTTGTTCTGCAATTTTGTCATTTTGAATATCTATAGCGAATTCATTATTGTTATATTTAGCTACGATGACATTATCAGTATACACTTTTAGACGGTTTGCAACGGGTGGTGATATTACACTCTGTTCCAATGAATAATTAATGTATGGTGAATATTTTTTATAGATATCTAAAACTAATCTGTAAATATTTAATATTTCTATACTTGGTGAATAAATAGTTATTTGAACTGGCTTATCAATATTGTCTAACAATTGCTTGCTAGCACTGGATAACGAATTTGCATGGTTTTGGGTTATATCCCATGAATAATTAAACACTTTAGAGCAAGTAAAAACAATTAGCCCAATTAGAATTACACCTAGAAAAAGATTTTTCA
>JAUIBC010000130.1 GCA_030427555.1 Gammaproteobacteria bacterium
GATTAGTTGGCGCCCCCGCATGTAAAAAGGCCCCTTATATGTCTTATGCAATAAATTATGAAGGAACTAAAAACGTAGTAGAAAACCTAAATGGTAAACCTATTGTATTTGCTTCTACTGGTTCTGTATACGGGGCTTTGGAAGAAACCTGCACAGAAGATTCTCCTCTTAATCCCCAGTCGGAATATGGTATTCATAAAAAAATGGCAGAAGATTTAACCGAATATTTACATGAGGCTGGCATTCAAGTGCGTTATTTACATTCGGATGTTGATACAGTTGAGAGAGTTGAGATTATTCGTGATTTACGCTTAGGTGTGTTTGATGTTTTAGTTGGTATTAACTTGTTGCGTGAAGGGCTTGATATGCCAGAGGTATCGTTAGTTGCGATTTTAGATGCTGATAAAGAAGGTTTCTTGCGCTCAGAACGCTCTTTAATTCAAACAATAGGCCGTGCCGCACGAAATGTTAAGGGTAAGGCAATCTTATATGCGGATGTAATTACCGGATCTATGCAAAGAGCTATAGCCGTAACAGAGGAACGAAGATCAAAGCAAACTCAATTTAATAAAGAACATAATATTACTCCACTTGGAATAAAAAAATCAGTTTCTGATATTATGGAGGCTGCACATGTCAGGAAAAAGCAAAAATCTGGGTTTGTAAGTAAAGAGCAAATAAAGTTGCAACATAAATATGCTGGAATGACAGAAGATTTGTTGTTGAAAGAAATAGCTAAATTAGATAAAAAAATGCAGAAACACGCGCAAAATATGGAATTTGAACAAGCTGCGTTAGTTCGAGATAATATTTTAGAGTTAAAAAAATTATTAAAAAATTAAAAAACAAATAGCTTTTTCTAGGAGAGCGTGTTAACATCTTATGTGTTGCACGCAGCTTAATAAAAGTTTAAGTATTATACATTTATTAGCTGGTATGGCTCATTTATAGAAAAGCCTACTATATTAGCAGCCATTCTTGAAATTTTCCTGGAACATCATCTTTTTTAACCAGTTTACCAAGTGAGAGCTATGAATCTTAGTGAATTAAAGCAATTACCTATTGCCGATCTAGTCAATATAGCGCAAGAAATGGGGGTGGAAAACGTTTCCCATTTGCGCAAGCAAGACATTATTTTTTCTATATTAAAAACCCATGCCTTAAAAGGTGAAGATATTTATGGTAATGGGGTAGTACAAATTATATCCGATGGGGGATTTGCTTTTTTACGTTCTTCGGATGGTTCTTACCTAGCTGGGCCTGATGATATCTACGTCTCGCCAAGTCAAATTAGACGTTTTGGTTTACGTACAGGTGATACTATATCTGGTAAAATTAGACCACCTAAAGATAATGAGCGTTATTTCGCTTTGCTGAAAGTCGATGAGATTAATTATGATTCTCCAGAAAATGCGAAACGTAAAATACTATTTGAGAATTTAACACCATTATTTGCATCTGAGCGTTTAGTTATGGAGCAAGGAAATGGTAGTACAGAAGATCTAACTGCAAGGGTTGTTGATTTATGCGCTCCATTTGGACGTGGTCAACGAGGCTTGATTGTTGCTCCTCCTAAAGCTGGTAAAACAATTATGCTGCAAAATATCGCACATTCAATTGAGAAAAATTATCCTGATTGTTTTTTAATAGTTTTGCTAATTGATGAGCGTCCTGAAGAAGTCACAGAAATGCAACGCTCGGTTAAAGGTGAAGTTGTTGCTAGTACCTTTGATGAACCAGCAACTAGACACGTACAAGTTGCTGAGATGGTTATTGAGAAGGCTAAGCGTCTAGTAGAGCATAAACGTGATGTAGTCATCTTGCTTGACTCAATAACGAGACTTGCTAGAGCATATAATACAGTAATTCCATCTTCTGGTAAGGTCTTAACTGGTGGTGTTGACGCAAATGCTCTACAGCGCCCTAAAAGATTATATGGTGCTGCGCGTAATATAGAAGAGGGTGGAAGTTTGACTATTATTGCCACTGCGATGGTTGATACCGGTTCTAAAATGGATGAGGTAATCTATGAGGAGTTTAAAGGAACCGGAAATATGGAAATACATCTTAGCCGTAACATTGCGGAGCGACGAGTATTTCCAGCAATAAACATAAATCGCTCTGGAACTAGGCGTGAGGATTTATTACTTACTCCAGAAGAATTACAAAGAACGTGGATCCTTAGGAAAATATTACAGTCTATGGATGAAACTGATGCTATAGAATTCTTGATTGAGAGAATGAAAAATCATAAAACTAATGCAGAATTTTTTGATGCGATGAAGCGTCAAGAATAATTGCTATGAAATATGCTGATTTGCGTGACTTTATTGCACAACTTGCGGCAAAAGATTTGCTCGTTCAGATCGAGTATCCGGTATCTCCATATTTGGAAATGACTGTTGTAAGTGATAAAGTTTTGCAAAAATCTGGCCCGGCATTATTATTTACCAATCCTAAAGATCATAATATTCCGGTGCTAACTAACTTATTTGGCACAGTTGAGCGAGTGGCCATGGGAATGGGTAAAGAATCCGTTGCTTCTCTACGTGATATAGGTATTTTATTAGCGGCTTTAAAAGAACCAGAACCGCCACGTGATTTTAAAGATGCGATAGGGAAGTTGCCATTACTTAAGCAAGCTTTAAACATGGCTCCTAAGTATGTAAAAAAAGCCTTATGTCAGCAGAATGTTCTTGAAAATGACGAAGTAGATTTAACTAAGTTACCGATTCAAACTTGTTGGCCTGAAGATGCAGCCCCATTAATTACTTGGGGTTTAGTCACAACTAAAGGACCATATTCTGAACGTGAAAACATGGGAGTTTATCGCCAGCAAGTTATTGGCAAAAACAAACTAATAATGCGTTGGCTTGATCATCGTGGTGGAGCCTTAGATTTTGCTGCTTGGCAGCAAGAACATCCTGGTGAAAGATTCCCTGTTGCAGTGACTCTTGGCGCAGATCCAGCTACAATGTTAGCAGCTGTTACTCCTGTTCCTGATACTTTATCTGAATATGCTTTTGCTGGATTATTACGTGGTCAGCGTTCTGAATTAGTAAAATGCATAGGTAATGATTTACATGTTTCAGCCAGTGCTGAAATAATTTTAGAGGGTTACTTGGAATCTGGGGTTGTTGCCCCTGAGGGACCTTTTGGTGATCATACTGGATATTATAATGAAGTAGATGAATTCCCGGTTTTTACAGTCGAGCGTATAACCCATCGTGATTCCCCAATATATATGAGTACTTACACCGGCCGCCCACCAGATGAGCCAGCTATTCTTGGTTTAGCTTTAAATGAAGTTTTTGTGCCATTATTACAGAAACAATTTCCAGAAATAGTAGATTTTTATTTACCCCCGGAAGGTTGTTCTTATCGTTTGGCGGTTGTCACTATCAAAAAACAATATCCAGGTCATGCCAAGCGAGTTATGATGGCTGTTTGGTCTTTTTTGAGACAATTCATGTACACTAAATTTGTCATAGTTTGTGATGATGATATTGATGCGCGTAATTGGCAGGATGTAATTTGGGCTATTACCACTAGAATGGATCCTAAACGAGATACTGTTATGATAGATAATACGCCAATTGATTATTTAGATTTTGCATCCCCTGTATCTGGCCTTGGGTCAAAAATGGGACTTGATGCTACTAGCAAGTGGCCGTCAGAAACTACGCGTGAATGGGGCAAAGCGATTAGGATGGATGATGAAATTTTAAATCGCGTAAATAAATATTGGTCTGAATTAGGGTTGAAATAGTGAGCTCTGAAATTGTAAGCGCAAGAATAGAATTTGTATCTCCATTAACTCCAACAATTTTACAGTATTTAATTAAGCCTAGTAAATTTGTTGATTATTTCGCTGGACAATATTTACAAATATTAGTTGCAGATGAATTTTATAGTTATTCAATAGCTAATGCGCCACTTGGAGATCTTTGCTATGAGTTGCATATACGTCATAGTATTGATAATAGTGCGAATAATATGGTGCTAATGACCATGAAAAAACATAGTGAAATCCAGATAAAAGTTCCTCTTGGTGATTGTTACCTTACAAACATGGACTCGAGTAAGCCTATAATTTTTATAGCTGTAGGTTTAGGATTTGCTCCAATTAAAGCCATGCTAGAGCAATTGTTTGCTAATAATGATACTAGAGAAATTAAGCTATATTGGGGGGCACGAACTATTAACGACT
>JAUIBC010000131.1 GCA_030427555.1 Gammaproteobacteria bacterium
AAAAGCACCTTGTTACATTGATTGGGAGGATTGGACACGCCTAATTCCGGAGAAATATATATAAATGGTAAAAGTTGGCAAAGTTTGTCAGAGAAAGAGAGATGTAAAGAAAGGAATTATGAGCTTGGATTTATATACCAATTTCATCATTTACTACCGGAATTTACTGCTGTAGAAAACACAGCCATGCCTCTGTTAATTAGGAATGTTCCAAGCGCTATCGCATTGAATGCTGCACGAGAAATACTTGATAAAGTAGGATTAAGCCAGCGTTTTTCTCATAAACCAGCCGAGCTTTCAGGAGGTGAGCGTGCTAGAGTCGCTATTGCAAGAGCATTGGTACATAATCCTAAATGTATTTTAGCCGATGAACCAACGGGTAATCTTGATCAAAAAACAGCAAATATTGTATTTGACTTGATGCTTGAAATAAATAGAGAAAATAATACGTCTTTAGTTATAGTGACTCATGATGAAAAAATTGCAGCAAAAACGGATCGCATTTTAACTCTAAATGATGGAAATTTTGTTGATTAAAGTGGAGTCTTAATGTTTTTATTGCCGCAGTTTTTAGTTACATTGCATTAAGAAACTCTGTAAGATGTTGCTTATTTTCTTCTTGTAAATATTCCTTTAATCTTATAATTTCTTGTGTATATTCATCATTAGTTAAGTTGCCCCTAATTAATTCAAATCTTAAATATACGCAATAAGTATTTAATACATCTGTTTCGCAGTAGTTTCTTATACCCGAAATATTTTTATCTAAGTACGATTCCCATACTTTATTGCCACTCATGCCCATTTTCCCTGGAAAACCTAACATTGTAGCAATTTCATCTAATGGAGCAAAAGCTTTGTTTTGATAAGCAGCTAATGTATCCATTAAATCTAAATGGCGGTAATGAAACCTATTTAGATAATTATTCCAACGAAATGCTTGTTGATTTTCTCCAATCTCCCAATAATTTTCTGCTTTTATACCATGTAATAAAGACCTATAATGAAGAACTGGTAAATCAAATCCACTACCATTCCAACTAACTAGTGTTGGTGTATGTTTGTCAATTCCAGAGAAAAATCTCTTAATTAACTCAGCTTCATCAGCATCTTCGTTACCAAGTGACCAAACTTTTAATTGTGATTTATTGGCGATAACTAGTGATATGGCAATTATCTTTTGTAGATAATGAGGTAAAAAATTATTACCAACTTTTTCTTTGCGCAAAGCAAACATTGCGTTTGCCACGTCTTTATCATTCTCTAAACAGGATAAATCATAAACCTTTCTTCCAGTTTCTACATCTGGAATAGTTTCTATATCAAATACTAAAATAGTCACACAACACCCATAAAATTTGGGTGCAGTTCTTTTAAAACGACAATGCATTGTAGGTTGGGCCTTGGCCCAACTATAAAATCTATGTTTTAAACATGCCAAAATAATTAACTTATGCGTGACAACGCACCATAACTCAATTTTTTTGGCCAGTTTGCATCCATTGTTGGGCCAAGGCCCAACCTACCAGCGAAATTTATGTCGTTTTAAAAGAACCGCACCCATAAAATTTTAGGATATTTAACTAACTAGAAAAAATCAAGGGGGGGTATGATTATTGTCATATCCACATATAACATTTTTTATATGCTATATTAAATTAATATTCATAATAAAAGGTCGTTCTTAATGAAATTTGATTATGATATAGCTATTGTTGGGTGTGGGGCTGTTGGAAGTGCTGCTCTTTATCATGCTTCTAAATTGGGAGTCAAGGTAATCGCCTTTGATTTATTTAATCCTCCTCACATTTATGGTTCTAGTCATGGAGAAACAAGAATAGTTCGCAGAGCCATAGGTGAGAATTCATCGTACTCTCTTTTAAGTTCAAGATCGTATAAAATATGGGAAGAAATTGAAAGGCAAACTAATCAAACCTTACTTAATAAAAATGGATGTTTAGTTCTTGCATCAGATGATGCTCCAAGTCGATTTTTTGAAAACACTTTAAGTGCTGCGCAAAAGTATGGTATAGACAATAAAGTATTAGATACAGATGAGATTCATAAAAAATTTCCAGAGTTTTCTAATCTTAAAAATATTCGAGGGTATTTAGAAACAGAAGGTGGATTTATAAACCCTGAGCTTACAATAAAAGCCCAAATAGATTTAGCTAAACAAAATGGAGCAATTTGTAAAAATGTCAAAATAATTTCACTGTATGAAAAAAATGGTGGTATTTATATTCATGGTGAAAATGGTTATAAAGTTACAGCCTCTAAAGTTCTTTTATCTACTGGCCCATGGATTAAAGATTTATTACCACCTGAATTGAGAAAATTATTTAAAACTTGTAGACAAGTCCTGTATTGGTTTGACTTTAAAAACGCAGAGCATTTTGATGCCAAAAAATTTCCTGTTTTTACTTGTCACTTATCTAACGATCAAAATGGAGTATATGGTTTTCCTGCAATAAATGGTAAAAAATATGGTGTAAAATTAGCAACACATAATGTTTTAATTGAAACAGATCAAAAAAGTATTAATAGAAGTGTTCATCAGGATGAAATTTGTAGCTTTTATGATACTTATATTAAAGATAGTTTTTATAATGTTGTTACCCCAAATTGTTTAAAATCGGCTGTTTGTTCCTATACAATAACACCAGATAATAATTTCATTGTTGATTTCATTCCTGATAATCCGCGCGCGCTATTCGTTTCAGCTTGTTCTGGCCATGGATTTAAACATTCTACAGCTATAGGAGAACTTAGTATTAGCATGTTATTGGGCTTATCAATGTACTTAGACCATAAAGTTTTTTCATATAGTCGTTATTTTGCTGATCTATAAACTCGAGTTAGGATATGTCTTAAAAAATTTACTTTTGCCAATGCAATGAGTATAATATATATCCAATATGAATTGTAAGATGTAAATATGCAAATAAAAGACGAAGATTTAATTAAATTTTGCTTGGGTATGAAAGAGTTTGTACTTACATTAAGTAGCTCTGATAATGATATTGCTACGAAATTACAGTTTTATATAAATAGCTTTCCAACTTTAAACCAATTAAGTGATGCAGAAAAGCAAAGCCTATGTGATTTTTTTATTAATTTTGTTCCTGAATCATCTATAAATAATGTTTATATTAGATGTTATCATGAAAGATATTACAACCCATATGATCCTTTCTTTTTTATATACAATCCTAGACCTACATATATAAGCAACGTACATAATCACTCAAATGATAATGATAAGTGCGCAATAGTAATCTTAGCAATCTTCCTTGCCTTAAGTGCTTTACTTGTAACTTTAAAAACGATATTAGAAATGATAAATAATATTGATGGTATTTTTTATAATGAAGGCAGAGATCGCGCCTTGTTTAATCTTGCAGCCATTACTAGCATTTACTCAGTAACTACTTATATTGCAGTATCATTTTTATTTACGGCCTTAGTAGCCACTTATCCATGTTTTCTTAGTGCTATAATTTCTGGTGCTTCGGGGATTATTTTTTCTTATTGTTTATATTTTATTGTAGATTTAATTACAGATAAATTTAGTAAAGTAAATCCTAATAATCCATACGCCAATTTTACTATGACAACCGTAGAAGCAGATAATCTTGAATGTAATGGTATTGATTCATTAAAAGCTAGGGCTGTGATAATATTCTTAAATGCTGAGACTTCTGAGTCTAGTAGTCCTAAATTAACTTTAGCTTCAGTTTTTAATTGCAATACTACTAATAGCAACATTGATATAATTAGAAGTATACGCAGAGGCGAAAAAAATCATATTTATTTAAATAATAAACATATAAGCTTAGAAAAAGATCCAATTGTTGTTGAGGCTTTTCTTGTATCAGACACAGTTTATGTCGATGGAGTTAAAATTATAGAGCCAAGCGCTCCTTCTTTATAATCTTATTGCTTGGCTAAATTCACATGGGAAGCTGGATCAGACTTCTTAATGTTAACAACTGGATTAATATTTCCAAGATGGTCATATTGAAATAAACCAAATACTGGAATTTCTTCGTCACGCGGAATCTGACATTGATCCCAACCACCGCCTAAAGCTTTTACTAAGTATACAGTTGAAACCATTAGCTCTTTTTTAATTTCAACTTCATTAATTCTAGCATTCAAAGTATTAA
>JAUIBC010000132.1 GCA_030427555.1 Gammaproteobacteria bacterium
TTTCTGAGAATTAAGCAAGTTTGCATCCAACCAATTATATTCTATATCATTTTGAGTAATAGAATAATATTTTAAATATTTACGCTTGATCCCATTATCTGCAAAAATTAAAGCTCCAAGTGGCTCATTATTTAGCCTCAAAAATAAATTACTATTTTTAATCAAAGTTTTGTGGGGAATTATTGTTCTAGCATACCAACAAGGATCATTCCAGGCCGAAATAATTACCTCCCTACGCAAAACTTTTTCTTGCTTTATACTTAAAACATATCTGTCCCACCAACCAGGATAAAAATAATCATGTTTAAGCACTTTTAAACTAGTATTTTGCGATTTTTCATACAATTTACTGGTTAACATTTTGGTATGAGTTAACCATGGAATTAAGTTATCTGGTGGAGAAGAGATAATGGACATATTAATTTTCAATATTTTCTACTAATTTTTTACAAAAACAACAGAATTAAAATGAGGAAATGTACGTATCAAAATCTCTTTTAAACTGCATACTTTTATGATACTTCACCAATGACATATTAATCTGTTGTGTTAATTCATTTTCTTTTAAATTTGTAGCAATTCCATAACCAATACCATATTTTAGAGGACTGCCTAAAACAAATATTTGATCAGATGAGTGATTTTGCCAGTATACTGCGGTTGCGTCATCGGTCAAAACTAAATCTACTTTTCCTTGGACTAAAGCTTCTATAATTTGGCTGTTATGTTTATATTTATATACCTTGATTTTTTTAAGCTTTAGTTTAGCCAACTGCTTATCAAATATTGAACTCTCTTTTATACCTATTCTTTTTCCAGCAAGAAACCGCGGCGTAAACTTTTCATTTTTAAATTTTGCTAACCCTAAAAATCTTGAAAAACTTGGCAAATAAGGATTAGAGAAATTTACATTTTGAGATCTTTCATAAGTTATAGTCAATGCACTTGCTGCGGCATCAACACGAGCATTCTGCACACTAGTAAGCAATTCGTCCAACTCCAAAGAATGGAACTTGCAAGTACGCTTTATATCTTTACAAATATACATCATCATATTGATATCAAAACCATAATAACCATCTGAACCAGAACGTATTACAAATGGAGGGACAAAACTATTAACCCCCACATGTAAAACATTATCTTCAATAGCTGCAAATCCAGATGAGTCTATTAAAATTAAGATACAAAAAATTATTTTGCGCAACATAATATATTAATAAGTAATTATAACAAATAAATAATAGCTTAAAATACAAACTATTAGCAATAGACTGAAAGATTATAAAGATTAAATTATAATTTTTTAGGTATCGATCGCCATGAATATATACATTAATTAATATATATATTTTGTAAGCTTATATATAGAATTATAAAATGAATAAAATTCATTGTTGTAAGAAATAATAAAAACTGGCAAAATCACATAAAATTAAAATAACTATACTTTAGATATGGCAATATGGTTTGCACAACATAATAACTTAGAAACAAATACTCAGTCATTACGAACTAATATTGGCTATTATTTAAGAGCTTTGGACTGCTGTACAATAGAATTCCCATATTATAGAGATCTAAAGACTGGCCTTGCTGAGAATTATGCGCAACTAGCACATGAATACTATCGTGCGGAGGAGTTAAAAACTGCTCTTAATTTTTATGAAAAAGCAATTGAACATAATCATCATCACTTTCAAGCAAGAAATCAAGTTGGATGTATATACTTAAAACAAAAAAAGCACGATGCTGCTATAAAATGTTTTGAAGAAATAGTATCGCTAGCAAACGAGCCTTACGATATAGAGCATAAAGCAGATGCATTACTTAGTTTAGCTTTAATATATTATAATTCTGAAATTAAAGGCGGAATAGATAGGGCTTATAAATACGTTATAAATGCTGATAGTATTTATCCAAACTACTCCCTAACTAGCAAAATCATGAAAGATATAATGAGTCATGAAAAGTCCAATGATAATATCTCACAAATGCTATCCACTAATTTTCTCGATAAAAAATCAGTTTGTAATACTCAAGAAGAAGAATCAGAAATATTTACACCAACTCTTTAGTTTTAACTTCTGAGTTAAGCGCTTTAAACTCAGGAACTAATGATTTTATTAATTTCATTATTTCAGCATCATCATCTCTAACACATGCATTTTCCATAAGTTCCATAGTTTGTATTAAAGAATCCCAGTTAATCTCTCTAAATCTAGCTTGGAGTAATTT
Organism: Gammaproteobacteria bacterium; assembly: GCA_030427555.1. Classification (GTDB taxonomy): domain Bacteria; phylum Pseudomonadota; class Gammaproteobacteria; order Legionellales; family Legionellaceae; genus 2-12-FULL-35-11. The sequence goes on from JAUIBC010000132.1 coordinate 2,239, forward strand.
TTTATGCTTTGTTTCTTCTAACATTTCAGCAACATGGAATAACTCTTCAAAAAGTTTCTCACCAGGACGTAAGCCTGTATATTTAATATGAATATCTTTATTTGGTTCAAGCCCAGCCAACCGGATAATTTGTTCAGCCAAATAACTGATTTTTACCGGCTCACCCATATCTAAAACAAATATTTCTCCACCACTACCATTTATCATTGCTTGTAATATTAATTGTGTTGCTTCAGGTATAGTCATAAAATAGCGTTGCATATCTGGATGAGTCACAGTAAGAGGACCTCCCTCTTTTAGCTGTTGTTGAAATAATGGGACAACGCTACCTGTTGATCCTAATACATTACCAAATCTAACTGTAATAAATTTAGTTGCAACTTTTTTGTTTAAATTTTGACAAAAAATTTCAGCAATACGTTTTGTACTACCCATTACATTAGTTGGGTTAACTGCTTTATCGGTTGAAATTAAAATAAATTTATCAACTTTTGCATTAACACTTGCCTCAGCCAAAATTTTAGTGCCAACTATATTATTATTAACCGCAACTCGTACTTGATCTTCTAATAATGGCACATGTTTATATGCTGCGGCGTGAAAAACTATTTCTGGATTATGAGTTGCAAAAACCTTCGCAATACCCAACACATCAGTTACGCTAGTTAGAGATATAACACGTTTAACATCTGAAAATTTATCATTAAATTCTGAATCTATTGTATATAAATTATATTCATTATTATCTAAGATAATTAACTTTCTAGGTTTAAGTTTTGCTATCTGTCTACATAATTCAGATCCTATAGAACCTCCACCGCCACTTACTAAAATTGTTTTGTCATGAAAACTATTACTAATCTTCTGCCATTCAATTTCAACTTGATCCCTTCCTAACAAATCTTCAAGGCTTACAGTCCTTAAAGATTCTAGCTTAACCTGACATGAGCTTATAGATTGTAAACTTGGCAATGTTTGGAATGGTAATTTAGCTTCTTCACAATAACTAACTAGCTTTCGCATAAGTTTAGAATTAGCAGAAGCTATCGCAATAAAAATTAAATCAACTTGCAATTTTCTGCTAAGATGCGCAATTTTATCTACACCACCAAATACTTGAACACCATGAATATCTGTACCATGCTTTCTCCTATCATCATCGACTATCCCTACTGGCAAATAATCTGTAGACCGTTTCAAATCTCGTAATAGCCCTTCAGCAGCTTGTCCAGCGCCAACAATTAATACTTTTTGCAGATTACGAGATTTAACAAAATTATTTTTTCTATCAGAAATTAAACGTACAACTAATCTACCACCACATAAAATAGTAACTAGAGTCACTGCGTACAAAGGTAAAATTGAACGTGGTATCATATCTTGAGTGAGATACGTAATTAAAATTAACGCAAAAACAGCTGTCAAAACAGCACGTATAATTCTTTGCACATCATCTATTGATGCAAATCTCCATAACCCACGAGAAACCTTGAAATATTTATAACAAGCTAACTGTATTAAAACCAAGAGATAAAATACATCCAGCAATTGATCTTTTAATAAAGTATGCGATAAAAAGTTCATGTTATCGCGTAACCAATATGCTAAATACCAAGCAACTGGAATTGCTAAAATATCATATATTCTAGTGAAAAATTGTAAATGTTTTTTTAAATACTCTAACATGTTTCATCCTAAAAATTGCAGATATCAAACAAATAAAATGAGCAACGAACCACAGACATTAAAGTAAATATGGATTTTGTATAAATCCTGAAACTTTTTATATAGGGTTATTTATATCGATAAACTCATGCTTTAAATCAAACTTACAAGCTAAATGTTCTCCCAGTGCCTGAATACCATAACGTTCTGTCGCAT
>JAUIBC010000022.1 GCA_030427555.1 Gammaproteobacteria bacterium
AAAAAATCAATAAAATTATTTTTGTAGTACTGTTCATAAGCTCATATAATTAAATCAGTAAAAAAATAAAATTTGGAATCTATATGTTAAAACACATTAATTTTTTGTTCATTATGTTGTTATTGATAGTGCGCACAGCTATTGCGTCAGAAGCCCCTCTCTCTTATGTAAGTAACTTTAATAGCCAAAACTATCTTGGTACTTGGTATGAAGTAGCACGACTGCCCATGTTTTTTGAAAAAAATTGTATCCTTCCCATTACTGCGCATTATGCAGTTGACTCTAAGTATCCGAATGAGATTCTAGTCACTAACAGCTGTACTAAAAAAACAGGAGGTTTTGTTGTGGCTCATGGTGTTGCTCATTTTGTAGAAAATCCTTCAATTGGAAAGTTGAGAGTGACTTTTTTACCCACCTATTTGCGCTGGTTGCCCTTTGGGCATGGTGCTTATTGGGTGATTGCTACCGATTATACGCATTATGCTGTAGTAGGTAATCCAAATCGCCGTTACTTATGGATTTTGTCTCGTACCGCTGTAATGAATTCTAGTAGGTTTAATAAGCTATTATTACTAGTGCACGCTCAAGGATTTAATGTGAACGATTTAATTATTAACAATAAGCCTCAAAAATAATTCATTAAAATAGGAAAGAGTCATGGTAAAACAATATAAAGAGATTACTAAAGATATTGCTGCATCACTATCAAAATTGAGAAAAGAAATTCCTGATGTCATGAATAGCTTTGCTGGCTTAGCGCAATCGGCAAGTAAGGAAGGTGCGCTTGACAAAAAAACCAAAGAATTAATTGCACTTGCATTAGGGGTTGCAGCAAGATGTGATGGTTGTATTGGTTTTCATGTCCAAGCTTTAGTTAAACTAGGAGTTAGTAGAGAAGAGTTTTTAGAGGTTTTAAGTATGGCTATTTACATGGGAGGAGGCCCTTCTTTAATGTATGCCGCAGATGCATTAAGTGCATTTGAAGAATTATCATAAAGGAAAATTTAAAGGGATTTTTATGAAACGAAAAATTATTTATATGGTATTTTTGTTTTCCAATATTGCATTTGCAAGCGATGGAGCAATTCCTTTATATAAGTTTTTTGCCGATAAAAATGATAAGATTGATTCTGCTAAAATATTACTATTAGGGAATATTTCTACCGAGCAGAACTCCATTGCTAATTTGGATCTTGGTTATTTTGAATCTAATGATTGTAGTTTAGGTTATTTAGGAAATGCAGCTATTTTTGATAAAGTTTCACCTATAGTTATTAAGCAAAAAAAACTTCTTAAAATGTTGGGGGCAACTGTTTATCGTGCTGGAGAACAGCAAATTGGCTCTGCAGGAATGGCAAAAGTGCATTCTATTTCAGTTCGACTTGGTGGGCATAATTTTTCTAAATCAGATGTTAATAAGCAAGCTTATTTTTTCGTCCCTGATTATAGCAAATTTAGTAAATTTTACTGTGTGAAAAATGTAATATGCGCAAATCAGATATGCCAATCTAACGAGCATTTTACTCCTTTTACTGCATTTGGTTTATATAATAGTTATCCTCTAGAGCATGTTACAGAAGTTGAGCTAACGTATAATATGATAGTTAAATTTATGTATAAATATTATTCTGTAGCGGAGGAAAAACAAAACTTCCTAACAAGTTGGTATAAAGTAGGATCTAAGAGTTAAAATTAAAAATATGAATGATATAACTAAATTAGTAAATATACTTTGCGATTCTCTTCTAAAACATAAACTATATTTAACGGTTGCTGAGTCATGCACAGGCGGAGCTTTGGCAGCTTATTTAACTTCTGTTCCTGGTAGTTCCTCATGGTTTGAACGTGGATTTGTTAGTTATTCTAACTCTGCAAAGCAAGATATGCTTGGCGTTTCGCTACTTTTATTGGATGAATATGGCGCTGTAAGTGAAGAGGTTGTTCGCGCTATGGCACAAGGGGCACTTAACAATAGTGATGCGGATGTTAGTATCGCGATTACTGGAATTGCTGGACCAAGTGGTGGCAGCTTAGATAAGCCAATTGGTACAGTATGGATCGGTTTTGCCCATAAGGAAATAATCTTAAGTAATCGATATTTTTTCACGGGTAGTCGTGTGGAAATTCGCGAATTAGCTGTTTTGGCAGCTATAAAAGGAGCAATTGACTTCATAGGAGGATTCTAAAAATATTTTTGTATAATTCAAATTATTGTAATACATTTAATGTATGTTTTGTAAAATAAGGGCTGTTTGTGACTGAAAGTTCGGATGAAATATATCATCTAAGTCCTTTTATGATGAATGAGTTGGCGGAGGAAATTGAGGATGTTGCGAGCTTAATTCCAGAAGTTAACTTTCTAGGATTTTCAACCTATACTATTTTACTCGCAGAAGTTTGTGCGTCCATTTCTGTAATATTACCACAAAGTGCGATGGCAGTTGATGATTGGGGACGTATTGATGCATCTTGTATGATTGTTTCTGGTATTGGCCAAATAATGCAAGCTAAATCCGCGCCAATTGCTAATCGAGTAAAAGGAGCAACGAGCATTTTAAGTGGGGCGCAATTATATTGGTTGATTTCAATCGGTCTTGGCCCGATTGGATTTGCTTCCGCTATTTGTGTTTCATTCATACATTCTTTATATGATACAGCTAAAACTTTACGCCGAATAGAAGATATTGATTATTGGTATAAAGACACGCAAAATGAATTAGATTATCTAAAGACTGAAAGTGAAAATATTGAAAATAGTATTGCATATTTGAAAAAACAGCTTGAAATATCCCCCAAAACAAGAGAGAAAAAAATATTTAATTGGCTTATTGATAGAAGATATAGACGCAAAAAAGAAATTGATAGCCAAATAGAGCAACTTAATAGCTTATTGCAAACAAAAGATTTTGATTCAGACAAGAAATTTGCGTTGCAAGAGGAAATGCTTGGAAACTTATATAATAATTTGATGTTTGGTACAGCTCTTGTTAGCGTATTGTTGTTTTTTATTCCAGGAGCTCAGATCCCCGCTTCACTTTTAGTTACTGTTGCGGTATCACTTTTTGTATATAAAAATGTACCTAAAATAGGAGAGTTTTTTGTTGCAGTTGTCGATTACGTGAATTTTAACTCTAAAGGCAAGGATAGCAATGATGGTATGCAAGATATAATTGCAGATGAAGAAGATGGAGAAGGAGAGTCTATAGGGCGGCCGCATACTCATTGACCTATTTTCATTTTCATTTTGGTTTAAAAGTATTATCTATAGTTTTGTCTTCATTATCTTCATGAGTACTCTTAAAAAATTCAAATTTGGCTTTGAATTGGTTATTAGATGCTTTTGTTAATATCTGAGGAAAATATTTATCTGCATCAGATACTAATTTCATTATATCTGGATTTTCTGAGTAATTCCTATTATCTCGCATAGCTTTTTGCAACTTATCTAATAATGTAGGTATAGGATAATTTAAAAAGCGTATTAAAGCTTTCGTAACCGGATGATCGGATACAGGTTGTTTCTTACACTTTTGAATTAATTCTTGTAAGATTTCGTTAGTAAATAATACTGGATTTATAATATATTGTTTTTTTTCATTTTCTTTTTCTGTAATAGTTGTATTTAATTTGGAAATCTCATTTTCTGTAGCTTGAATATTCTTGTCTGTTTGTCTGTATTGTTCTTTTATTTCGCTTAATCGTTTATCATTCCCAGCGGCGTTTATTTTTGCAAGCTTCTCTAATGAAAGATATCCATTTAACGTTGTCTTTGTAATATTATAATACTCTTTCTTTAATTCCTCGAGTTCTTCTTTTAACTCGCGCATCTCTTCAGAAAAAGAAACTCGCATGTCGGTTAAATTATCTAATTCATTGTCTATTTCTTGTAATTTCTCTGCAATTTCTTTAATGTGTTCCTGTTGAGTTTCCTTAATCGAAGGCAATACCTTTTCTTTGGCCCAATCCTCAGTAATGCGTGGATCAATGGCACCTGCTTCTTCAATTAATTCTACGAGCTCTTTTTCTTCTAAATAAGAGGAATCTGATTTCATAAGTGATTTTAATTCCTCGAGACTTGTTTCAGTTCTATATGTTAAAAAATGAAACAGCTCTTTAGCTAGAGGATGCTCTAACTTGTTGCCAAATTTCTCTTGTATATGCTTTATTTTTTCAGAATTCATTTTTCTATAATTTAATAACAAATCTTTTGTGAAATATTCTGCCGCAAAATAATCCAATGCCCCAACAAGAGAGCGAATTAAACGCTCAGTTTTTTTAATTAGATTATCAATCTCTAGGTTTAGTTTTTTTCTTTCTTCAAGAAGAATGTTTAACATTTCTTTATTTTTTAATGCATCTTCTTGGTTAATAGCTTTAAATTTATGGTAGATTTTATCTTGTTGCTCAATGACCTTATTTAGAGCATCTAGATTCATGATTGTTTTTGTTACCTCATCTGAATACTTTTTTATTTCTTTAATGTTATCCTCTGCTAAAAATTTATTGCGGAAATAACTTTGAGTTTGCGCAATTTGTTTTTCATAAAGGTTATCCTTTTGTTTCTCTAGCTCACTTATATGAGTTTTTTTTTGAAGCAATACTTGCCAAATTTCTCGAAAAACCCCGATAGAGATAAGCAGCCAATATCTAATACGCTTCAAGTTAATGTTTGTTCTTTCAGCCTCATATTTCTGAGTTGCTGATTCATATTCAGTCGTAACTTTATGCTGTATTTTTAATAATTCATCTAAGCTATTCTTTTGTAATGTTCTCAAATAAATAGCTATCTCTTCATCACTATAAGCATTTATACCATCTCTACTAATTTCTACCATTTTAAATCCATACAGACATATTTTCTATATATTATAGACCACTTTGCATTATTTTAAATAATTTAGTCTATAATTATATCAAATGTAATTGGTATTTTAGTGTATGCCTAATTTAATAGATGGAATAGACTTATTAATAGTGACTGATCAGCGACAAGTTCAGCAAAGTGCGTTGCGACGTTCTTTGGTTTTAGAGGTGGATGCTGAAAATAGACCTGTTAGTTTACATTACTTTGATGTTCTTGGGAAAAATAAACTTGATTTAGCTAACTTGAATATTAGTGAGCTACAAAATATTGCACATGCCAAAGCAGTTGATATTACTCAACCAATGGAAAAACTTTTATACATCAACTCACAAGAGCTAACGTCCATTCTTAGTAATAATCTTACTGGAATACGTGGCCGTGAAGAAATAATCACTAAATATTTTCAGCGACATCCTGAGAATTTTAAATTATCTCGCAAAGATAGTGGTTTAATGAATTCTTTTGTGAGAAGTCCTAATAGTAATAAAGATATTTTGACTTTAGAAAGCAAAAATGAATGTAGAGTTGTATGGCAGGATACTCCTCCTGATAAAGAAGTTTTTAATAACCTTCCGCCAAATACTAGTGCAGCTTATATTGTGGTTAAAGCTGCTAATTCAGATATGCATGATATTTATTATATTTTAAATGATAATAACTCAAAAGCTATTAAGTTAACAGCTATTAAAAATCCAGGAATATTTAAAAAATTTAAATTTAATAATTCTGCTTTATCTAGAGAGGCTCTTGAGGAAATTACAGATACAATTAGGCATAGACATGAAAATATTAGCTCAAATGTTTTAGGGCGTGGCGGTTTTGGAAAAGTTAAAAAATCATTTTCTGTTGCATATGACACTAAGTCAAAGGTTACAAAAATTCAGAACTTGCCTAGTGAGAAGAAATTTCAAAGTAAAATGTCTGATCGAAAGGCACGTTTACAGGCTATGAAACAAGAAGCCGCTATCGGAGCAGATGTTGCTGGTGGAGATGAAGATATTGTAGTCGCAAAAGACAAAGCTTATATGCACATGCAGGAGCTTGGTAAACCATTATCTACGATTGTACCAAAGGCTAGCTTTGATCAAAAAGTTGATATTGCCATAAAATTTTTAATTGCTTTATCGAAAATGCATCGTGGTGAAACAAAAAGTGGTACTAGATATGCACATAGAGACATTAAACTTGAGAATGTACTTTATAATACTAGTACAGAAGAGGTAAATTTAATTGATTTTGGTATGGCAACTTCCAATATTTCTGATAAGTCTGAAGTTTCTGGAGGCACTTTGTTTTATGCACCACTTGATCAAAAGGTAATTGACGATTATTTAAAAAGTCGCAACACTCCTTTGCAGAAGGTTTCGGTAGCAAGTATGAGTGAACGTTCAGAAGTAGATTCTATAGTAGATTCAAACTTAGATTTTTTAGGTGATACGGATGAAGAACTTCCTACTCCTGGCGAAGTATATATTTCTGCTAAAAAAAATTTGGATTGGCAGCATTTTTTAGCAAATAAAGATTTGTGTTTAACCAAAAATTATCTTGAGGACGATAAAATTGCTGCTTTGCGCACTATATATTGTAATCCGCAGCCAGTTAAGTCAGATATGGTGCTTTCACTTTTTGATGTTGAAAGTTTCGCTAAGTTTCCAAAGCCTATTCGAGATGTTTTTGATGCGACTAAAATAGCCCCTCTTTTAAATAAGGGGCGTCGTAGTGAGACTATGGATTTTTTCGCTGCGGTATTGATAACATATAAATTTTCTCCAAATTTAACTGACGAAGAATACGTAAAAATTATCACAGAATTAAGACAACAACCGGTTAAGCAGTTGGAATTACAAAGAGCTATGTTAGATGTTACTGACGTTACTGATACAACTTCTGAAACTACTATTTCTGAGGATGATTCTCCAAAATATACAATAAAAAATAAGCCGGATAACAAGCAGGGTTTTTTTAGAAGTATGACTAGCTTTTTTAGGAAGAGTAGCGCTGTTTCTCCGCAAAACGAAGAGGAGAAACAGAATAATATGGATGATTCACCAACTATTCCTTTAAAGAAAAAATAATTTTGGGTTTAGTATCATATAGAATTGTTAGGTGATTCATCTTCATCTTCATCTTCATCAGTAAATCTGTAAATATCTTCATCTGAAGTAAAAACAACCTCATCTTTTCCTAAGTAATCAGATTTTTCTGGAAAAAGAACATCGTCATCGAAATAAAAGCCGGTATTTTGGGGGCGTAAATCATGCTCGTAATTTTTCTCGATAATGCTTTCAAAATCTTGTTGATTTTGCCAAATATTCATTTTGTTTAGTATGTTATCTAGTTTATCTTTTGGTAATTTAGTTTTTGGACTTTGTATTCTCAGTAAAGCAGTTTCATAATCAGGTTTATCATTGAACAAACTCTTTTTAGTTTTCGAAGTTAAATTACGGATTTCGTCATTATAAATTATTTCTAATACCCTGACCTTGCGTGTTTCATTATTGAACTCATTTAATCCTTGGATAAAATCTGTAGGGGCTTTTTTTGTTGGATGTAGTATCCCATGTTTATCTTCTGTTACCCAATTGAGTTCAATTAACGATGATTTTGTTCGTTCACGTTTTGATTTATCTTTACTGTGGGCATTAAGGATAATTTCTTTTGAAGATTTTATTTCTTGGAGTTTCAATCGATTTTTTCTAAAAGGAAGATAAGTTTCTTGGTTTAGTTTTTTTTGATAAATCTCAAAAAATTGCCTTAGTGTAGCATCTTTTGATTGTAGATACTGGTATTTTTTTACAATAGCATCTAATGTCCATGGAAAAATAATATGTTCCTTTGTGATCTTTTGGTCTAATTTGTGAAGAGCTGTTGCTACTGAGGTGACGCAATTATTGCCTAGTAGATTGTATGGTTTATCACAAAAATTAAAAGTTACATTCGAAAGGGTAGTATAAATATTTCGTGCTTCTAAACTTGGGTCTTCTGGTAATTCTACATACAATCCTCGATGAATTCCATAAGTTAGGACTTTTATATTAACTCCTTTTATATAGAGCTCTTCTGTACGTGTTGGAGGCCCATAACAATCCTGACATATTTTGTCCAATTTAATGATTTTATCTACGTTACTGGTCCACCATAATCCACCAGGACCGCCATAATTCAACATAAAGCATTTTTTTGACATAATAAACACTCCGAATTATATTGATTAAGTATAGATGAATTTACAAGTCATGGTTAGTAATTATTCACAAAGGTTTTATATGGATAAGTTTATAGATAGGAAAGATGCAGGGGTTCTTTTAGCCAAATACCTTAAAAATTATGCTTGTAAGTCAAATGCGATTGTTTTGGGGTTGCCGCGAGGTGGTATTCCTGTGGCGTATGAGGTTGCAAGAGTACTTTCTTTGCCGCTTGATGTTTTTATCGTAAGAAAATTAGGTGTTCCTGGGTATGAAGAGTTGGCTATGGGAGCACTTGCTTTTGGCGGCACTGTCATTTTTAATGAGTCATTGATGAGAGAGCTTAGTTTAGAACAAGCATCTATCGATGAGGTTTTAGATTCAGAAATAAAAGAATTGAAGCGTCGAGAGAATTTGTATCGTGGAAATCGTCCTTTTCCTTGTTTATTAGATAAAACTATTATTTTAGTTGATGATGGAATGGCCACTGGCTCTACTATAAAAGCGGCAATAAAAGCTTTATATAAATTTAATCCAGCATCTATTATTATTGCTGTACCAGTTGCGGCTAGGGAAACATGTAAAGAAATTGCCAAACTAGTTGATAAAGTTATCTGTCCTTTACAACCAAAAATTTTTCATGCAGTTGGATTGTGGTACGATAACTTTACTCAAACTTCTGATAGTGAAGTTATTGAATTGTTAGAAAAATCAAACTCTTCAACTAAAATGTCAAAATGATTTATTTAGTTGCATTTTAATCGTTGTAAATCATCAAAATGCAACTACCTTTAAAATAGAGAAATTTATGGTCTTATCGCCGTTTCATATTTAAATTAGTCTCTTTATAATCCTCAGGTATTTCAAAATGATAATGTTCAAATTTTTCGCTGGATCTAATATACCATGTAAGCTGAGCCCCCATCTTATATGAACCATGTAAGTCATTCATGTCTTCTTCAGTTTCAACGAGCATTACATTCCCCTGATTTGTTCTAAGAGAGTAAGTGACATTACAAATTAGGGTTTCGTTTGCATTAAGCTCAGGAAATTTTAATAGTGTCCTGACACCTAATGGTTTTACATAGTCTGGATCTAAAATAGTATTAGAGTCACCAAGCTTTTTCATAATTACAACCTCTATGAGAAAAAATATTGGGCATTATAATCTTTTTTAGGTCAAAAATAAAGTGTTATGTATCAATTAAATTCTTTAATTTTTTGTAATATGCTAGGGCTTTTGAACGTGATTCGTTGTGATTTATAATTGGTTTGGGATATTTTGTTTTATTATAAATAGAAGTTGCATCTTTAGAAAGCCAAGGTGCGTGAATATCTTTACTATTTAAGGATGACAATTCAGGAATCCAATGACGAATGTATGTCCCGCTATGATCAAATTTTTGGCTTTGAAGCACTGGATTAAAAATACGAAAGTATGGAGCGGCATCGGCGCCACAACCTGCGACCCATTGCCAACTAGCACTATTATTAGCAAGATCGGCATCAACTAAAGTATCTAAAAACCAATCTGCTCCCAATCGCCAGTCAATGAATAAGTCTTTGGTTAGAAAGGAGGCAACAATCATCCTTACTCTATTATGCATATATCCAGTTGCCCATAGCTCCCTCATCCCTGCATCTACCATAGGATATCCAGTCATTCCTTCTTGCCAATTTTTTAATAATAACTCATCATTGTGCCAAGGGAATCCATCAAATTCTTTTTTAAAGTTTTCAGATGGTAGAGATGGTACATGATATAGTAGATAATAAGAAAACTCTCGCCAGCCAAGTTCTGATAAAAAATGTTCGGCGCTTGTTAAGTCGCAGTGTAGGTCAAGTTTTGCAACTTCAACTGCTCTTAAAATAGTCCAGGGACTTATTTCGCCAAAATGTAAATGTGGGGATAAATGCGAAGTTGCTTGTTTTTCTGGAATGTCGCGATTAGTTTTATATGCATAAAGATGGTGTGTGATAAATTCATTCAATCTTTGTTGCGCGCCTTCTTCTCCTGGCATCCAATAGTCAGGGAATTTGGACGCCCAATTTAGGTTAGGTAAAAGTTTCCACTCTTGAAGTTTGTCACTTATCACATTAGCCGAATTAGGATTATGTGATATTAATTTTTCTGGTTTTGAAATAAGAGTTTGTCGACATGTTTTCCAATAAGGGGTAAATACTTTGAAGAAGTCGCCACTTTTATTGTTTATTGTCCATGGTTCATTAAATAAGCTCCCATTGAAACTAAAGACATCAATATTATTTTTTTTAAGGGTCGTTTTTATGTTTTTATCACGTTCAATGCTATTTGGTTCATAGCATCTATTCCAATAAACTGTGTCTACAAGGCCCTTATTAACTAATTCTAAAATAATTTCAAGTGGCTTACCCTTACGTAAGATAAGAGTTAAACCTAATTTTTTTTGGAGGGAATTATTTAAGGATATGAGGCTATGGTGAAGCCACCATGCTTGCGCCTCTCCAAGGAAACTGTTTTTGTCATCTAAAATATAGATTGGAATAATTTGATCGTGGTTAGCGCAAGCTTCAAAAATTGCAGGATTATCAGTTATTCGCAAATCTTGTCTAAACCAAACTAGAGCGCTACTCATGTTATCCTTATTTAATATTTTAATTATCTATGATAAACATAATTATTTAGTCAATCTAGAGGCAAAGGGCGTTATCTTGCTTTGCTATTGTTCTCAAAGACTAATGTTGTCCTCTTGTGCTTATATTTGAGACTTTTCATGCGTGGGACCTGGTTTTTATTCTGGATACTCTTTATTTCTAATGGGCTTCATGATATAAAGTTTACAGGATATAGGAAGGCTTTTCAGGAGGAAAATAAGCATGTCATATGCGCAGCAACACATTAACGAATCCATTCAAATTTTAAATCAAATAGATGTTAACGCTATTGAAAACATGGCAACTATGTTGGCAGAAATCAAACAGCATGATGGTAGAATTTTCTTTCTAGGTGTTGGTGGCAGCGCAGGGAATTGTTCTCATGCCGTTAATGATTTTCGTAAAATTGTGGGTATTGAAGCTTATGCCCCTACGGACAATGTTTCGGAATTAACTGCCCGTACTAACGATGAAGGTTGGTCAACAATATTTGTCGAATGGTTAAAAACTAGTAAAATTAACTCGCGCGATATCATTTTTGTTTTATCTGTTGGCGGTGGTAATTTAGAGAAAAATATTAGTCCCAATCTTGTTCTTGCTTTACAACATGCAAAATCTGTAGGCGCAAAAATTACAGGCGTAGTAGGTAGAGATGGTGGTTATACTGCACAAGTCGCAGATGCTTGTGTCGTTATCCCTACGGTTAATACCGATAATATAACTCCTCATTCTGAAGCATTTCAGGCTGTAGTTTGGCATTTGTTGGTATCTCATCCAAAATTAAAAGCTCGTCAAACAAAGTGGGAGTCAGAGGTAAGCTGTGCGGTCTAGCTGTAAACGCCGTGCCGTTTTTCTGGATAGAGATGGGGTTATCAATCAATCTGTTGTAGTTGATGGTAAGCCATATCCACCCTCAAGCCTTAGTGAACTATATATTTTACCAGGTGTAAAGGATGCTTTAATCTCTTTGTCTAAAGCCGGGTTTGTTTTAATAGTAGTTACTAACCAGCCGGATGTTGCTCGCGGGACTACATTACTCGAAACAGTGAAAGAAATTCATCGTTATTTAGCTAGTTGTTTGCCAATAGATGAATTTTATGCCTGTTTTCATCTTGATGAGCATAGATGTGATTGTCGCAAGCCAAAACCTGGTTCGTTATTTGTTGCCGCTGAAAAGCACAATATTGATCTGACAAAAAGCTATATGGTTGGAGATAGGTGGCGAGATGTTGAAGCTGGAGAAAATGCTGGGTGCAAAACTATCTTTATTGATTATGGGTATGGAGAAAAACGCCCTACATCTATGAATGAGACGGTACAAAACTTGCAGGAAGCTAAAAATATTATTTTAGGAGATGTTTCATGAAGCAAATAGATGAGTTAACGGTTAAAATTTTCGCCGATGGGGCTGATAAAAATGGTATGTTAGATATGTATAAGCAATCTTACATTAAAGGACTAACTACAAATCCCACCCTTATGCGCAAAGCAGGTATTCAAGATTATAAAGCTTTTGCATTAGATATTTTAAGTGAAATTAAAGATAAACCAGTTTCTTTTGAAGTATTTTCTGATGATTTTACAGATATGGAGCGTCAGGCTAATGAAATTGCTAGCTGGGCAGATAATGTGTATATTAAAGTGCCTGTTACCAATACTAAGCAAGCTCCTTGTTATGATCTTATTAAGAAATTATCTGCAAAAGAAATTAAATTAAATGTAACTGCAATTATGACTTTGACTCAAGTGCGTGATGTAGTAAATGCTCTTGACCCTTATGTGCCAAGTTATGTTTCTGTATTTGCCGGCAGAATTGCCGATACAGGACGCGATCCTTTGCCATTAATGGTAGCTGCGGTTGAATTATTAAAAATTGCTCCAGCTGCCGAATTAATTTGGGCAAGTCCTCGTGAACTACTTAATATTTTTCAGGCTGATCAGATTGGCTGTCATATTATTACCGTAACTAATGATATATTAAAAAAATTATCTTTGGTTGGACATGATTTAAATGATTACTCATTAGATACAGTTAAAATGTTTTATAATGATGCATTATCTGCTGGTTTTCAGTTATAGACAAAAACTAGAATTAGTAAGTAAGAAGCATGCGCAAACTGGCAGTTGAGAAATCAATTGCCATTTAAATTAATGGATTAAAGTATGCAAAGATTCGTAGAAATATCTGAGAGGAAACTAGCCATTCTTGGCTTGGGATATGTTGGATTACCATTAGCTGTTGAATTTGGCAAAATAAGACCGGTTATGGCATTTGATACTAATGCTACGAGGGTTAATGATTTAAAGATTGGTAATGATATAACTTTAGAGACTTCTAAAGGTGAACTTAGTGAAGCAAAATTTATTTACTTCACGAATACCCTTTCAGAGTTATCTGATTGTGACGTTTTTATTATTACTGTACCTACTCCAATAGATAGCCACAAACAACCTGATTTTACATTATTAATTAATGCTAGTGCTATGCTTGCTCCATTACTTAAACAAGATGATATAGTAATTTATGAGTCTACTGTGTATCCTGGCGCCATAGAAGAAGTATGTGTGCCTGTTTTAGAAAAATATTCTAATTTAACCTTTAATCAACATTTTTTTATAGGTTATAGCCCTGAGCGAATAAATCCTGGTGATAAAGAGCATAAACTTACTAATATAAAAAAAGTTACATCAGGCTCCACTCTTGAAACAGCTGAAATTGTAGATAAACTATATCAGGAAATAATAACAGCAGGTACTTATAAAGTATCTAGTATCAAAGTTGCTGAAGCTGCAAAAGTTATTGAAAATACACAGCGTGACCTTAATATTGCTTTAATCAATGAGTTAGCAATAATTTTTAATAAGTTAGAAATTGATACAGAAGAGGTTTTGCAAGCAGCTGAAACCAAATGGAATTTTTTATCATTTCGTCCAGGCCTTGTTGGAGGTCATTGTATTGGAGTTGATCCATATTATTTAACTTACAAAGCAAATGCTATTGGTTATAATCCCGAAATTATTTTGGCTGGCCGTCGCTTAAATGATGATATGGGTCATTACGTTGTTTCTCAATTAATTAAGGCTATGCTAAAAAAACGAATTCATGTTGATGGGGCACGTATTCTAATCATGGGGTTAACGTTTAAAGAAAACTGTCCTGATGTTCGTAATACGCGCACAATTGACATTATATCCGAGCTACAAACATACAATGCGATTGTTGACGTATATGACCCATGGGTAAATCCTATAACAGTTGAAGATGAATATGGTTTAACTATGATTGAAGCTCCTGCGGCAAATACCTATGATGGTATAATCTTGACGACAGCGCATTATCAGTTTAAGGATTTAGATGAGCAGCAAATTCGTTCGTACGGTAAAGATAAACATATTCTTTATGATTTAAAATACATTCTGCCTAAACATGCTAGTGATATTAGATTATAGGAACAATGAAAAAAATAGTTCATATTATTAATGACCTTGATTTGGGTGGGGCTGAAACGGCTTTATTTAGGTTGCTGCGTACTTCATATTTAAATTATCAATTATATGTAATCGTACTTAATGAAAAAGGCCATTATTCCACGAAAATAGCAAAACTTGGTATACCTATCTATTATCTTTCTATAAGAAAATATCCAATAAAGGCTTGTATCAAACTTATTACTTATCTTAATCAAATTAAGCCAAACATTGTTCAAACGTGGTTATATCATTCTGATTTGATTGGAGGCTTGGCTGCTAAATTATGTGGGGTTGAAAAAATTATTTGGGGAATTCGCTGTGAAGGTATTGGGCTAAAAAAATCTACTGAATTAATAAAGTATTTTTGCTCTAAACTTTCAAAAAAAATACCTAACTATATTATAACTAATTCAAAATCAGCTGCATACGAACATATTAAATCTGGTTATTTGGATAAAAAAATAAAAATTATTTACAATGGTTTTGATCCAGAAGAATTCTATCCCCAAAAACGTGAACAACAGCGTTGTATTAATACACGTTTGCTACCAAGCAATGCGATTGTTGTTGGTACTCTAGCTAGGTTTCATGAGGATAAGGATTATTTTAATCTCATTCAAGCAATTAAACTTATTATTGAGCCTAATGTCTATTTTGTTTTATGTGGAGAAGGGTGTAATAGTAAAAATAATAAACTAGCCACGATGTTAAAAACACTAAAACATAGTGATAACGTAATTTTAATAGATGGTTTAAATGAGCCAGTTAGTTATTTAAATAATCTGGATATCTTTGTGCAATCATCTAAAACTGAAAGCTTTTCTAATAGTTTGGCTGAGGCAATGTTATGTGCCCTACCGTGTATTGCAACGAATGTAGGGGAAACACGTAATATATGTGGAGAATATGCGTTACTTGTTCCAAGTCAAGATCCACAAAAGCTGGCATCATCATGTTTAGATATTATAAATAAAACTGCAAAAGAACGAAAAGATTTAGGAATATTAGCTAGAAAACATATAATTGAACACTACTCAATACAGGCTTATCAGAATAAAATGCAGGATATTTACGAGCAATAAATAAAACTTATGTTTAAGGACTATTATACATCATGTGTGGGCTAACAGGATTTTTTAATTATAATTCAAGCATCCAAGATCCAAACGCCGTTATTGCTAAGATGACAAGCCAATTAACACATAGAGGACCAGATGATAATGGTATTTGGGTTAATCATAGTGATTCTATAGCATTAGGCCATCAACGTCTTGCGATTCTAGATTTAACCTCTGCAGGGCGTCAACCAATGCAATCTCATACTGCAAGGTATATGATGGTTTATAATGGTGAAATCTATAATATTAAAGAGTTAAAAAAAGAATTAACCGAATATTCTTTTGCAGGTCATTCTGACACAGAAGTTATACTTGCCTTAATTGAAAAGTATGGATTACATGTAGCTTTAAATAAAATAACCGGTATGTTTGCATTTGCACTATGGGATATAAAAAATAAAGAACTACATTTAGCTAGAGATAGAGTAGGTGAAAAGCCTTTATATTATGGATTAGTTAATGAGACATTGGTTTTTGGTTCGGAGCTAAAATCAATTCGAGCTTATCCTAGCTTTCAGAGTGATATATCTCAAAATAGCGTGTCTTTATTAATGCAATACGGCTATATTCCTGCACCATTATCTATATATAAGAATATATATAAATTAACTCCAGGGACTTTCATTACTATTTCACAAGCAAATATCCCCAAATTACCTTCTCCAAAAACATATTGGTCTATTGCACAAGTTGCAGAACAAGGTGTGTTTCGCTCCAAAACATTATCTGATAAAGAAGCTATATCTGCAGTGCATGATTTACTTAACTCTATTGTCAAAGATCAAATGGTTGCTGATGTTCCTATAGGCGCTTTTCTTTCAGGAGGAATAGACTCATCCCTAATTGCTTCTTTAATGCAAGCAAATTCGAATCAACCAATAAAAACGTTCACTATTGGATTTCAAGATAGAAATTATAATGAAGCAGAATATGCCAAAGCTATAGCTACCCATCTTAAAACAGATCACACGGAGCTTTATGTTGATGCAGAATCTGCTCTATCAATTATT
Source organism: Gammaproteobacteria bacterium (assembly GCA_030427555.1). Lineage (GTDB taxonomy): Bacteria > Pseudomonadota > Gammaproteobacteria > Legionellales > Legionellaceae > 2-12-FULL-35-11. Next base: position 16,283 of record JAUIBC010000022.1, read on the forward strand.
CCTAAACTACCAACCATTTATGATGAGCCTTTTGCTGATTCCTCAGCGATTCCAACTTATTTAATTTCAAAACTAACTAAACAGCATGTAACTGTTTGTTTATCTGGAGATGGTGGTGATGAATTATTTGGTGGTTACAATCGGTATTTATTAGGTCAATCAATCTGGAATAAAATTGCCATATTCCCTTATCCAATTCGTTTAGTAATTCAAAAAATATTATTTTCATTATCCTCGCTAAATGTTGAACAGTTATCACGTTTTATAAACATACCGATGCTTAGTAATAAGTTATATAAATTTGCCTCTATACTTACAGAAAATTCTCCTGCAGGAGTTTATCAACATTTAATTTCCCAATGGCAAATGCCAGAGGAAATTGTAAAAACAAATGAAAGTGCTTCAACTAACTTATTATTACAACAATCAGAAGCATTTAATTGTATAGAAAAAATGATGCTAACAGATACATTATCTTACTTGCCAGATGATATTTTAGTAAAAGTCGATAGAGCCGGAATGGCTGTTAGCCTTGAAAATAGAACTCCGTTTTTAAATCATCAATTGATTGAAATGATGTGGTCTTTGCCTTTACAAATGAAGGTTCGTAGTCATACAACCAAATGGATCTTACGTGAAATACTATCGAAATATGTCCCAAATAATCTTTTCAATAGACCTAAAATGGGATTTGGAGTTCCTCTAGATTCTTGGTTAAGAGGTCCATTACGTGATTGGGCTCAGCATTTGTTAGATAAAACACGGATAGAACAACAAGGATTTTTAAAGTCTGAACCTATCTTAAAAAAATGGCATGAGCATTTATCTGGTAAAAAAAATTGGCAATACCAATTATGGACTGTTCTAATGTTTCAAGCTTGGTTAGAAAATCAAAGCTAGCAAAACCTGGCGTCCATATATGGTTTATTGCATTTCCCATAAATTTTGCATCTAAGTTTAATCGGCCCCGTAAAAATTGGATGAACGGCTCTTTCTATAACCTTTTTATTGTGTTATAATGAACAAATTGTCTAAATTTAGGGTGCATGTGGTGTTTTTCAAACGTACTTTACAAAGAATCACAGGTGAAAACTTTCCAGCAAGCTTTCCAAATAATACATTGAGAGAAGAATTGGCACTTGTCGAAGAAGAAAAAAGTGTTCTATCATTTGATGATTATATTCACTGGCGAAAACTTACGATAGACGCATATCATGCTGTCTATGAAGTAAAATGTGCATTGATGATTGCCACAGAAAGACGCGATATTAAAGACGAATGGCTCCGTGCTTATGATAAGGCACAGAAAGCAGACAGAGCTGTGACCGAATTACTTAAGCTTAAATTAGGTGGAATTCCTTTCCAGTATTATTATAATCCAGGTATTCTATATGCAGCTGCGTCAATAATATTTCTTTTTGATTTCTCGAAGAAAATAACATTTATTACACCATCTTATGAATTAACAGAAAATCAATTAATAGGATTAGCGTGGGGGATTTTTTTATTGATGCTATTGCTAAACGTTGTTCCTGGAGTAATTTTCGATAAAAATAAAGCTAAATTCGCGACAGATTTAGTCGGACATCATTGGTGTACTAAGGTTTTGGCTGAGGCTAGAAAATTTGAAATTGAAATAGATACAGAGATAGATACCGTGCCTTTGGATCAACGCTGGTCTAATGCACGATTATTAGCAGATATAAATTGTGAAGAAATTCCTGAAGAGTTTAATTGCCCAATTACTCATAACCCAATGGATAATCCTGTACATTGTTCTGAAAATGAAACATGTTTTGAGAAAGATGAGATAAGCAAATGGCTAGAACAAGAAAATACACACCCTTTAACACGCAAACCAATGTTCTGGGATGATTTGATTCCAAATAAACAATTCAAAGATGAGATTGACAATTTTACTCATAATGAAATAAGAAAATTCATCGATCAAACAACAATGGAACCTATATTAGAAGAAATTGAAATGCGTGTAGTTCCTTTAAAACTGTGAGCCATTTTATAAAAATTATTACATAAAATTTCTTTTAATCGACGATTTTTTTAAGCGACCATGTGTGTTTTTAATATCAAGGTAAACATCATACTTATTATCAGGACTAAGAAGTTTGCTTAGTAACGAAAAATACATAATATAAACCTCAGCTCGACGAATTTTGTAAATAAAAATTCGTCGAGCTGAGGTTTATAGGGCTGGTTCTTACCTTGTTGTATTCTTTATTAAGTATTGTCTTTCATGTTATTGAAATGATTATATAGTTTTGCAAGCACTTCACTATGTAGCCAACCCCCAGTTTGCTTTAATTCCCAAAGTGCAACCTCTGGAAACTTAAAGAAAATCTCTATTCTTTTTATGGTGTTTGTGTCATGACTTGTACCTGTTTCTATTCGTGCCAGTGTGGCGATGCTAATATCCAAGATATTGGCTAAGTCATGTTGAGTAAGGCCTATTTTATTTCTGAATTTTTTTATATCCTCTTTTGTAAAAGAGCTATAATAGACTGGCTCAAAAATAAAACTTGATGGTCCCCTTTTTCCAATTGAACCTAGTAAAATAATTGGGTTTTGTTCATCTGGTGAAATGCCTTGAGTAGCGCAATAATCTTTGTAGGCTGGATTTTCTTTTGATGGAATTCTATCCAGTAATGATTGAAATAGTTTTCTTTTTTTAGAACGGTGACGTAATTTAAATAAATCAAGCTCAGGCCCTAATGGAATGGCAGTATCCGAGTATGCGTAACTTTCATCATAGATTAACTCATAGATTTCCTGTTCTTTACTGTAAAGCAGCTCACCAACAAAAATCCTTCTTTTTCTTCCCTCATGAAATATATTGAGTTTGTCTTGGCATAGTTTTAAATTATCTTGCATTTTCAAGCTCCTCAAATCTCTTTTCTATAAGACGCTTGATGGATTTTTTCATTAAATCACTACAAAAACTATCATTTATTAATTGATTAATTCTGGATATTGAGAGCCGTTTGTAGAAACTATCGATTTCAGCCTGATATCCCAATCTTTTAAATTCGCGTACATAGTCAAGCATACTGGGTTCAAAAGTGTCTTTTAATCTTACCCCAATTTAACGGACACTAATCTATGCGTATTTGACTTCACATTCAACCTCAAATGGAGTCTTATAGTCAATAGCAGAATGTATTCTTTTTTTGTTATAATATCCTTCTATATATTGAAATATGCTACTTTTAGCCTCTTCTTTGGTTAAATAGTAATTTTGATGAATTAGTTCGACTTTTAATGTATGAAAAAAGCTTTCTGAAATAGCATTATCCCAACAGTTTCCTAACCTACTCATAGATCCTATTAACTTATTATTAGCAATAATAGAACGATATTTGTTGGAGCAATACTGGCTGCCGCGATCACTATGTATAATTACATTTTTAGGGAATTTACGGTTAAATAAAGCCATAAGTAACGCATCACAGACTAATTGTTTATTTATCCTTGTGCTCATAGCCCAACCAATAACAGCTCTAGAATGTAAATCAATAATGACAGCTAAATATAACCAGGCTTCTTTAGTTGGAAGTTGAGTAAGAACCAGGGCGTAGTCGAACTATTTCCCTGGATCTCCTCACCGAACCGCACGTGCACCTTTCAGCGCATACGGCTCTCCATTTAACCGTGGCCAATGGCCATCGCAACATCTGCATAGCGTGACGTGATTGTTTTCCTTTCTTCTTCTCTAAGGTATGGGTTCATTTCTGGCAATCGCCAACGGAATGGTTTCTTTGGGCTACTTACTAGCCGATAGAGTGTTTCTCCACAAAGATTCTTTTTGTCAGTTTTGCCGAATAAAACCCATGTTTTCGCCTTATCTGGTTCGGGGTGCTTACACCACTTCATGAGTAATGATTTGATGCTGCACCTATATTTTCTGCCTAGCCAGAGACCAAGTTTCCAGAAGACCACACGATCGATCTTCTTGTAAACTTGGGAAGTATAATCAGTATAACAATAGAATTGCGACCAACCTTTGAGCTTCTGGTTGATCTTTTCTACTTTATCAATCATGCTATTGCTGTAATCTCCTGTCAGTTCTTTGCTCAGTGAATGAGCAAAGGATTTTGCTTTTGCAGTAGGGATTCCTGTGACTATCCTCATAGTGCCTTTGGGGCCACGTTTTCGAATTACTCTGTGTCCGAGAAAGACAAAACCATCATTTACATGCGTGATTTTGGTTTTTTTCCATGTTCAAGGTCAGCTTAAGCTTGCCTTCTAGGAAATCTCGGCACTCCTCACGAACCCGCTCTGCATCTTGCTTATTACCTTTGATGGCTAATACAAAGTCATCAGCGTAACGACAGTAAGCAACTGCTGGCTTCCATTGCCAGTTTGCTTCTTTGGCGGATTTCCGTCCGATTTTGATACTATTGTTCCAGTACCATCTATCTTTTCGCGCTTTCTCTCCCAGGTAGCATTTGTCTAGATACTGATCGAATTCATTTAGCATGATATTCGATAGTAGTGGTGAAATGACACCGCCTTGGGGTACACCTTGGCTTGAGGCGCAGAATAGATTTCGCTCGACATGTCCCGCCTTGATGAATTGCCAAAGCAGGTTGTTGAAGCGCTTACAACTAATGCGTTTGCGTACACATTGCATGAGTAATTTGTGATGAACCGTATCAAAGTAACTTGACAGGTCGCCTTCTATTACCCATCGTCCCCGAGTTATCGTCTCGGAGATATCAGTCAGTTGTATTTTAACTGTCCGTATTGCATGATGTACGCTGCGTTCTGGTCGAAACCCGTAGGATAGCGAGTGAAAGTCATTTTCCCAAATAGGTTCCATCGCCATCACCA
>JAUIBC010000133.1 GCA_030427555.1 Gammaproteobacteria bacterium
AAAAGGTAAACGCACTAAAGAGAAGATATATCGTAATTTTGGAATGGCGCGCCCAGAAGAATACCGTAAGGCATTAAGACTAATGAAGCTTGCAGAAAAGTTTAAGATGCCAATTATAACTTTTATTGACACAGCCGGCGCATATCCAGGAATTGGGGCCGAAGAACGAAATCAATCTGAAGCTATCGCAAGAAATTTAAAAGAAATGTCTACTTTAAAAACCCCAATTATCTGTATTGTAACTGGTGAAGCTGGTTCAGGTGGCGCTCTTGCAATTGGAGTAGGGGACTGTATTGTAATGTTGCAATATGCTATCTACTCAGTAATATCACCAGAAGGATGCGCATCAATTTTATGGAAAGATCCTGAAAAAGCCAGTGAAGCCGCATCAGCAATGGGAGTTACTGCAGATAAAATACATGCAAATGGTATTGTTGATATTGTTTTACCGGAGCCACTTGGTGGAGCTCATCGAGATATTGCTGCTATGAGTAGTAAAATTAAAGAAACAATAAGTACAGAACTTGGTAATCTAAAATCATTGCCTGCTGATGAATTATTAAAGCGTCGTTATGAAAAATTTATGGCAATAGGCTCTTCTAAATAAATTTATGTTGCTGGATAATTATTGGATTAACGAACTTAATAAGTATAAAAGTATCAAAGTAGGCTTTAGCGGTGGTCTTGATTCTAGTGTTTTATTACATAATATAGCAAGCCACCAATCATTACGCTCAAAACTGCAGGCTGTGCATGTAAATCATGGGTTATCAAATCAGGCAAATAATTGGCAGATGCATTGTGAGTCTTTTTGTCATAAATTAAATATACCGTTATTGATTAAGTCAGTGAAAATTAAAACGAAGTCTAATCTTGAAGAAGTAGCTAGAGAGGCTCGTTATGCAGTTTTTAATAAATTTTTGAATGAAAATGAATGCTTAGTGCTCGCCCATCACCAAAATGATCAAGTGGAAACGTTATTATTTAATTTATTTCGTGGAACAGGTGTTGATGGCCTTGCTGCTATTCCTAGACAGAGAACACTAGGTTTAGGAGAATTAGTTAGACCGTTGTTAGATATTTGTCGAAATGATTTATATAAATATGCGTTACAACATAAATTAAACTGGATTGAAGATGATAGTAATTTAAATCTTGAATTTTCTAGAAACTATATAAGACATGAAATCATTCCCATAATTAATAAAAAATGGCCAAAAGCTTTAAAAAATATTAGTGATTGCGCCAATAAATGTAGTTTGGCAAGTGAACATTTAACGCAACTTGCATTAAATGATTGTCCTGGACTGTTTACCGCTCCTTTACAACTAGAGTTAAATTTCACACAATCTTTATCTAAAGAACGTATAGTAAATGTTCTTCGTTCTTGGTTTAAGTTTAATAAAGTTCAATCTCCTTCTTCACATGTTTATTTACGAATTATTAATGAAGTTATTTTTGCAAAGTATGATAAAATACCAAAGCTTGTGTTAGGTAAATTGGCTGTTAGTCGTTATCGAAATTGTTTATATATATTAAATAACTCTGTAAATAATTATTCAGATATAGCATGGAAAAACTTTCCCAATCCTTTGTATTTACAAGATGGACGTAAGATAATAGCAGAACCAAATAATACTACTACTTCTCTAGATGAGAAAAATGATATTTGGATTCGATTTCGTATTGGTGGAGAGTGTATCAAACATAATGGTAAAAATAAGAAACTAAAAAAGCTCCTACAAGAACTTGCTGTTTTGCCATGGGAGAGAGACTCTTTACCTTTGTTATTTGTTAATGGAAAATTGCAAGCGATTATAGGTCTATTAGATGCAGATTTAGATTCAAAAAATAATTTTTCAAACTATACGTTTAAAATACGTTAATTTTATGTCTAATTAACTCGATTAAGGTAACAAATATGCGGCAGCCACTTATAAATATCAGCAGAAAACAAGCTATGATTTTTGCTGTATTTTTGGTTATGTATGAATTTTTAACCTACATAGCCAATGATCTCGTTATGCCAGGAATGATTCAAGTCGTCAAATCCTTTAATGTTTCAGATATATATATCGCTTCTTCATTGTCATTATATATAATTGGTGGTGCAAGTTTGCAATGGATTTTAGGTCCTGTATCAGATAGATTTGGACGTAGACCAGTCATGCTATTCGGCGCTATTTTTTTTACATTTTGTACTGCTTTAATAGCTTTTTCTCAAACCATTCATCAGTTTTTAATTATTAGATTTTTTGAAGGTATGGGATTATGTTTTATTTCAGTTATTGGATATGCGGTTATTCAAGAAATATTTGCTGAATTAGAGGCGGTTCGCTTAGTTGCAATTATGACAAACGTTTCAGTAACAGCGCCGTTATTAGGCCCTTTAATGGGTGCTTATATAACTACTTTTTTTAGTTGGCAATATATATTTTTTTCTATAGCTTTCCTTTCCATTATTGCAACTTTTGGTCTCTTTAAATACATGCCAGAATCAGTTGGGCAAGTTAAAAGTAATGGAATTACAATAGAAAGAGTAGATTTATCCATAAAAAATTTTTATACAAACTATAAAAAATTATTTATGGATAGTGGCTTTATGCTTGGATCAATTGCATTTGGTTTTTTAGGGATTACTTGTGTTGCTTGGATTGGAATTTCTCCAACCATTTTGGTAACAGAAGCGAAGCTAAGTCTTATAGGTTATGCAATTTGGCAAATACCTATTTTTAGCTCTTTTATTTTAGCAAATATAATTTTAATTAAATTAACTTATAAGGTTCCTTTAAAGACATTATCTTCTATAGGTCTAGGAATTGCTTTTGTGGGCCTTATTTTAATATTCATTTTGCCATTGATTTTTGGTAATTATTATCTTTGGCTCATGCCAGGTATGATAGTTTACTTCTTTGGTTTTGGTTTTAGCGCGTCACCATTATATCGTTTAATTTTATATACAACAAACGTAAGTAAAGGAACAGCATCAGCGTTATTAAGTATGACATATATGATTATACAAGGGATAGGAGTTGAAGGTGCAAATATTGTTTTTAAGACTCATAACAATATGTATTTTGGTTCTTATTGTGCAATTCTAGGAATAATATTTATACTTATAATGTTTTATAATAAAAAACTTAAAGGATAATAGCATGATAAATAAAGCTAAATTTATTTGTAAAATACTCTTATTAAATTTAATTTTTATATGTAAGGCTAATGCGGTAAGTTGTTATATTACTATGGTGAAGGCTTCTTGTTGGAAGGATTATGACTTGTATGTAACAGTAAAAAATTCTGAGACAGGTGATAAGCTTGGAGATATAACGGTTTCTAAAGGTAATTTATGGAATCGGAAGGAATTTATTTGTAAACCAGGGATGACTTTAGGGTTAGAAGCAAAATACGTGCCAGAAATTTGGAAAGGTGATAAAGATAAAGTTTTTCCCAGCACACGTTTTTGGAGCTTGCCAAAAGAGACTAACAATACTGATGCTATTGGTTGGAATGTTACAGTTTGTTATCCACAGTCGTTTTCCGACGTTCCGTTACCACCAGATGCAACGGCAGATTGCACTTGTGACATGCAAGCTATTCCTAAATTTACGGTCAACGTCCAATAAATATTAGAAATACCATGCAATCTTTGTCTATTGTAAAGTAAATTCTTCGCCTAAGTAGATTGTGCGTACGTCTTGGTTCATTAGAATTTGATTCGGCGTGCCTTCGGCTAGGATTTCGCCTTGATTTACTATGTATGCGCGCTGACAAATGTCCAAAGTTTCACGAACATTGTGATCAGTTATCAAAATACCTATTTGTTTATCACATAAGTGTTGGATTATTTTTTTTATATCAATCACTGATATTGGATCAACTCCAGCAAATGGCTCATCGAGGAGGATGAAGTTTGGCTCAATTGCAAGTGATCTTGCAATCTCTACTCGTCTGCGCTCACCACCAGATAAACTCATTCCTAAATTATTACGCAAATGAGATATGTTGAACTCTTGCATAAGGTTTTC
>JAUIBC010000134.1 GCA_030427555.1 Gammaproteobacteria bacterium
CATTAAAGCCTGTTATATAACAGGCTTTAATGTTTACTTCTATCTTTCCCAATTAGCCAGGCGGTGCTTACTTCTAGTTCGGTTGCTAATTTTTGAAGTAGCTGGGTATCTGGCATTATGTTGCCGTTTAATATTGCTTCGGATTTATACCTTGGAGTTTTAAATACTTTAGAGAATACCTCGACTCTTTCATCTATTTTTTCAGGCATTCCTATTTCACTTAGTTCATTGTTTAGTCTTTCTGAAAATATTCTATTAGTCATGATTAATCTTCTGTAAAAGTATTATCATAACTATATTTTAATATCTGATTTTACATATTGCAATTATTTTGATCTAAATATATTTAAATGCCACAGTGTGTTGATGCGTTTTAACTATTGTTTAGTGTTAATACTCAAGCAAATTACATACTAAATCTATCATTTGTTCACTACTATTTAAGCATGGTATTAGATTTAATTGTCCTCCAGTCATTTCTTCCCAATCATTTTTTGCCCTTATGCCAATTTCTTCTAAAGTCTCTAAACAATCGGCGATAAATGATGGGCATACTATCGATAGATTTTTTATCCCGCGTTTAGCCAAATTTTCGAGAGTTTCATCTGTGTATGGTTTAATCCATGCAGTTCTACCAACACGCGATTGAAAACCAATGCTATATTGATTTTTATCAAGCATTAGTTGTTTTGCGATTAGCTCAGTTGTTGTAAAACATTGGGCACGATAACACTTAGATGCATATTTTTTATTTGCATTATTAGGGCATGCATTGCATATCTCTTGACAGCCTAGTTTTTTTAGCTGTCTTTCAGGGAGACCGTGGTAACTAAATAAGATGTGTTCATATTGACCAAGATTTTCTTTGATAATTTCTGCTTGGGCAGAAATATATATAGGGTTATTATAAAAATCTCTAATGACATTTAGATTTGGTATGACATTAAATTTAGATATTTGTTGTAAGACATATTCGAGTGATGAGCCGTTCGCAGCCGATGAGTATTGCGGATATAATGGTAAAATAGTAATCCTATCACAGTTTTTTAATTGCAATATGGCATCTTGGATGCTTGGTGTGCCATAGCGCATTCCAATGGCAACTTTATACGAGCCATCAAGTTTTGCTTGAACTCGTTCTGCGAGCTGCAAGCTATGCTGACGCAGTGGCGAGCCTTGTTCTGTCCAAATACTTTGATATGCTTTGAGTATTTTTGGTGTTCTAAATGGAAGGATAATTGTATAAAGCAATGTATATCTTAGTAAAACTGGTAAATCAATTACCCGTTTATCAGTAAGAAATTCTGATAAATATTTTTTAATTGATTTTTTATCAAGATTCTTAGGCGTTCCTAAGTTAATTAATAATACACCATTATTCATTAACAACCTTCCCAGCTTTAATAATCTTGTTACAGAAATTTATAGTTGGATTATAAACAATATCATTTAAATTATCTGTATCCCATATTACCATATCTGCTTTTTTACCTTTTTGTAAACTTCCAAGTTCCTCGCTTAATCCTAATGCCTTTGCTGCATTTATAGTAACACCGTACCAAGCTTCTTCTATGCTTAAACCAAAAAGGATGCATGCCATATTCATAATTAAAGGCAATGAAAAAAATGGTGATGACCCAGGGTTGGCATCACTTGCGATAGCAATTGGTATATTTGCTTTTTGTAGTGCTTTGACAGGTGGTAGTTGTTTTTCTTTAAGAAAATAATAAGCTCCTGGTAGTAAAACAGCGACAGTATTGCTATCTTTAAGGTGAGTTGCATCATTAGCATCTAAATATTCTAAGTGGTCTACAGAGGTAGCATTAAATTTTGCTGCAAGCACAGATCCTTGTTGGTTAGATAGTTGTTCTGTATGTAATTTAATAGCAAAACCAAGCTCTTGCGCTTTAATAAATAATTTCTCAATTTGTTGTGGATTAAAGGCAATATTTTCACAAAACCCATCTACAAATTTAGCGAGCTTTTGCTCTGCAATTACTGGTAAAACCTTATCTATTAAGTAATCTACATATTCGTCTTTGCTGTGGGTAAATTCTGGCGGGGTAGTATGTGCGCCTAGAAAGGTGGTTATTACATCAATTGGTAGTTGCTCGCCTATAGTTTTTGCAACTTTTAACATTTTAACTTCAGTTTCAAGATCTAAACCATAACCTGATTTAATTTCTATGGTGGTTGTTCCATGAGAAAACATTATAGATGCTCGTGCCTTAGCAAGTTTAGTAAGTTCTACGATTGATGCACTCCGAGTTGCTTTAACGGTAGAAAGGATTCCTCCTCCATGTTCAGCGATTTTGGCGTAAGTTGCTCCATTAAGACGCATTTCAAACTCATCTGCTCGGTTACCAGCGTAAACTATATGGGTGTGGCAATCTATTAGTCCAGGGGTAATAAGTTTTCCATTTGCATCGATTACTTTTGATGCCATGACTGTTTCGTTGTGCTCTCCAACGAGAGTAATAAATCCATTTTTCATAGCAATGGTTGCATTTTTCAAAATATGATGTGTATTTGTGAAAGTAGCTATGGTTGCGTTTTTAATAACTATATCGTTGAGCATTATTTTTCACCTTCATGGAATAGCTTTTGCAATATATCATTATAATAACTATGGTTATCAATGATTTCGCGTGTCATAGCAATATCTTTGCCAAGAAATCTATCTTCTGTATAGAAGGACACCTTGCCGCGCAATATTTGATGATATTGCATAAGTTTTGGCGATGTATTTAGAGGCTTTCTAAAATCTAAGCCTTGATTTGCGGCTAATGTTTCGATTGCCAAAATATTTAATACATTTTCTGCAACTTTATTTAATTTTACTGCGGCAAATGTTGCCATACTAACATGATCTTCTTGATTGGCAGACGTTGGTATGCTATCAACGGTGGCTGGATGCGCATAAGTTTTATTTTCTGATGCTAAAGCTGCGGCTGTTACTTGAGCCATCATAAAACCAGAGTTAAGCCCTGAATTTTCAACCAGAAATGCAGGTAGGCCACTTAGATTTTTATCGATTAATAACGCAATTCTGCGTTCAGAAATGGCTCCTATTTCAGCACCAGCTATAGTTATTAGATCAGCGCTTAGTCCAGTTATTTCAGCATGAAAATTACCACCAGATATTATTTCACTTGTATCTATATTTACTAAAGGATTATCAGATACACTATTTGCTTCATTTAATAAATGTTTTTGTGCATCGAGCAAGTATGTGTAAATAGCGCCCATTACTTGTGGTTGACCACGTAAAGAGTAAGGATCTTGAACTTTTGCGCAGTTATTATGCGAGCTTCCTATTTGACTTCCTTTTAGTAAGTCACGCATTAGTTTTGAATATTTAATTTGACCTACGTTATTTTTTGCAACGGCAATAAATTCACTGAAAGGTTTAACGCTCGCCATCATTGCGTCAATACATAAAGCACCGCTAATACATGCAATTGCAAAATTACGCTCGGTTTTTAATAATCCAATTAAAGCAATAGCAGTTGATACTTGAGTCCCATTTAATAATGCTAATCCTTCTTTTTCATTAAGTGATATAGGTTTAATATTAGCTATATTTAATGCATTTATTGCTGGCATAATTTGCCCTTGGTAATGCACATCACCTTCACCAATAATAGTTAAGGCCAAATGTGCAAGGGGAGCTAAATCTCCAGAAGCACCGACAGAACCTTGTTCTGGTATAATAGGATATATTTCTGCGTTAACGATGGCAATTAATGTATCTATAAGAGTTTTTGATACCCCAGAAAGTCCAATCGCCAGACTGTTTATTTTTAATATTAAAATAAGCCTTACGGTCTCAAAATCTAAATTTTTGCCAACTCCAGTGGCGTGAGATAAGACAATTTTTTCTTGGAGAACTTTAAGATTTTCTTTGTCAATTTTAGTATTCGCAAGCAGACCAAAACCAGTATTAATCCCATACACTGTTTCATCATTTGCAATTTTTTGTTTAACTATTTGGTGGGATTTATGAATGTTT
>JAUIBC010000135.1 GCA_030427555.1 Gammaproteobacteria bacterium
TACGGCGGCCAATGACCAAGCTTTAGGCAAGTTAATTTTTGATCTTAGAAGGATTCAGAGGCTAAAAGTTGCCTAGTTAGCGTTGCAACCTAAGGGAACATTTCGTCCAATGATTACCTTATAGCCCAGTAGCGAAACGTGCGAAAAAAACCAAGTCAAAACCAGCAGCAAAGAAGGCGAGCAAAAAAGCCTCGGCACCAAAAGCTAAGAAAGTGGCGGCTAAAAGAAAAACTACCAAATCCTCTAAAACTGCTAAATTCGTGGCGGACGTTATCAAGCAAGCAACAGCTGCTCACAAAATAGCCACCAGAGAAACCAAGGCATTTACCAAAGCTCTTAGCACCCTAGAAAAGCAGGGCGAGCAATTGAGCAAAAAGTTAGCTAAAGCAAAATCACCAAAGTCTATTGAAGTTAAAATCGCCAAGAATGACAAACTTATTAATGTTGCAAAAGAAAGTTTACAGGCAAGCCAGGCAGCAATGGATAATATTGCCTCCCTGTTAGACGCAGCAAAAAAAATTGACTCAGCGCCTGCTAAACGCCAGAGCGCTAAGAAGGCGGTTAGTGAGCAGCCTGCAGCACTATCTGTAGTAGAGTAATTTGCAACTATGTTAGATGAAGTTTCAATTAAAATGCTTGAATACTTAACGAGGGTGGGCACACAAACTCCAAAATTTACACCTCAACTTTGGGGTATAGCTAACAAACTTTTTGTTCTGAAGTTATGGAAAACTACCCAAGTATATGATATCGTGGTCACACCACGATATGGCGACAACCTAAACTAGCAAAAATCGAAATTCCATTCACTATTATCACTGACCATTTCTAGATCCATTTCATATTTACCTAATCTAATTATATGCTCCTTTCTATACGGAGAAAATTGTTTTAATAGATCTTCCGATATTTCAATGCCATGCGTTGATGCTAATTTGATGACTCTAGTCATCTCCTCGATGGTATACAGCAGCACCATATTTGTAACAAGATGATTATACTTTATAAATTTTCTTTGCTCTATCCTGTGATTACTTCTTATTGTATTATTAGCAAAAGAAACCCAGTTAACAAATTCATTGAACTCTTCGCTTTTACAGGTAGCAGCATGAACTTCTTTGCGCAGATCAAAATCACCAATATAGGTAAGAATATAGGTGGTACGAAGTGCTCGCCCAAGCTCTCTAAAGGCCATATATAATTTATTTCTACCTCCACAATATGCAAGCTTGTTCAAAAATTCAGAAGGCCTGATTTTACCTTCTTTAATGGAAATCACTACACGAAACATTTCTTCGGTATTATTCATTATAATACGCCAATTTATATGTGCATTAGTAAATAAAGAGTCTGTCAAATCAAATTCCTGATTTTTTTCTGGCTTATATAAAGTCAAGTCTTGTAAATGTCTAATTCTAGGCATAACTTTAATACCTAACAAATATGCCAATGCAAAAATTACGAAACTTTGTGAATGGGTATCACCATGAATGTAATCAGGGTTATTTTCTTGCGCACTTAGGTCAATGCCATCCAATAAATATCGCCCTTCATAAACCCCACAAGTAATAAAATTACTAAACAAAGCAATATAATTATTAGACACATGATAATAACCTATGCCACCATAACCTCGATAACGTATATGATATTGTGCCATGAGATTTTTTGAATAAACATCCCATTTAGTGCCATCTACAGATACATGCTTTCCATCTCCCCATATTTGCGGCAATGCAAATCTGTTATATGTTTCTACAATCTTCTGAATACATTTATTTAATGAGGACTCAGATATATGTTCAGTATTTATGCGCCCTATCTGCTTTCGATTAACATCAACTATAGATCTCTCACCTTCCCTTGCACTTATATTGCAACCATAACAAAAAATCGTAGCGATCACTTGCTTTAAGTGATCGTCCATGCGAATCGACTCGCCAGATGCACGTTCAAAATAATCATGTAAATCTAATCTTTTAGTTATTGTTGTTATAATATTGAGCAAACTAATCTGTTGCATTTCATTGTCCAATAGACCATCAAGTTTTTTATAATCCTTATGCCTACTTTTGCCAACAATTTTCCGTAATATCAATTTGTCATTCTTTATATCAGCATTTTCGCTTGCATCTAATACGCTGTTTGACAAATCAAACGCATCGCATAATTCATTTTTTATATGTATACTAAAGCTCGTTGGCTCCACAGGTAAGTTTACAATATTTGAGTACTCCCAAATTTTTGCCCTATATTCTGACCAGGTAATTAATTCGCACTTGTAGTCAGTGTAATTTCGTGATCGCAAAATATATATTTCTCGATCTTTGATGGCCTTAATCAAAGAATTAATTATGTACATTTCGAGCTTAATTCTGTCTACTTCTCCGTTTTTTATCTTGCAAAAAGATTTCCATCTGCCAGGAATCCGGCCTAGTTTCAACGCATCATCTTTAGTAATAGACAAAATGTCAATATCTAGATTTTTTAAGTAATCAACCATATGAATAACGTCATTTGCCGGAGATGAATTATCGATATTTACCATGTCAACGCAACGTAATATTACACGTCTTGACTGAAGGTAACGTTTATAAAAGAAATATAAATGTTTGTGCTTAGAATATGCATTATATTCGTCACATTTTTCGATTAAGCTTTCTAATTCATTTGGCCGCATAGACTTTAACATCGCTGTAGATTTGTTGCGCTTATAGTCAGACAGGATATTTTTAAATTTACCAATCAGTATTTCGGCATCATCGAGTTTATTGAGCATATATTCCTTCAAATCTTCCCTGGCATCATTTTCCATGTCAGACATGTATTTTATAAGCATATAAACCAGATCATCTGTGGCAGTTAATAATTGCTGGTGAATGACTAGTGCAATTAAAGCATACTGCTTTTCTTTCTTAAGACGTTTAATTTCAAAAAAGTTATAGGAATAAGCCTCTTCGAACAAGCTATCCAGTTTGATTTGCGAAATGTCCTCGAAAATAGTAGGTGATATTTTGGTTTCCTCTAGCCACCGCACATGTGTCGCAAAGTTTTTAATATTGGTAATGCTGATTTTTGGTGGTTCTTGTTTCAATTTTTGCCAGTTGCTCACCCCTTTGTCACCATATATTAGAATATTATTCTTTATATGCCGTTCTTGTGTTCTAGTAATTCTTCTGTACATTAGCTCACAAAATCCTGCATTAACAGTTCTTCTGGCTCTCGTGCACTGTTTTTCCAAAACAAAAAAATTTGGCAATTCATATAACGTAGCAAGTAGCTCTTCTATGGTACCATTGATTATATCAATAAGATTGCTCTTAGAGTTTGCGACTTTTGTGGCTATATCGGCCACAATTTTACTGGTTGCGATCTGACTTTTAAAATATGATCTTACATATGTAGTGTGTTTTTCCTTTATTCTATCTTTGTCGTAACAAAAGAGATCATAATCCGATGGCGCTGCAATGTTAATAGATAATGCGATTTGTGAGACAACATCAGGAGGAACCTTATGTAGCTCAATAAAGTATCCCAGATTTTGGTATGTTTTAAACAATATTGCAAAATATACTTGGTTATTAGCGGTTAAGGTCTTGTTAATGGTGAACTCTACCTCCGCTTTACATAAAGTATAATGCTGTGCAATCACTTTTTGAGATAAGTCTTTTGGGATAACTGGATATATAGTTTTGTTAATTAATGCCATTTTGCAAGGTAGTTTTATAAATAAAATAATTAGTTAGATTCTAATGATAACCATATTGGGTAGAATTTAAAGGTGTTTTTTGCAGTTGTAAGGGTAGAAGTTCTTTTTTATTTATTTAACAACCAAAGTTGAGGTGTAAATTTTGGAGTTTGTGTGCCCACCCTCAGATATTCATATATCACAAAGCGATTGATATGCGTAAATCTATAGATGGATTGTCATTGCTGGTGGTTGAGGCAATGAAGCTAGACCCGCAGGCGAAGAGCTTGTATCTGTTTCGTAACAAGGCAT
>JAUIBC010000023.1 GCA_030427555.1 Gammaproteobacteria bacterium
ATCACTTGCATATTTTCACAAGCTCGCGTATGTTAAATGATAATTGATTTTAACAGGACTTACGAAAAACTTAGAGGTCAAAGCTAAATTAGAATTTTTTCGTAAGTCCTGTTTCATTAGATATCTATAACTTTGGGATATATTAATGCAACAAATAAAAAAACTGATTCTAATAATCTTTTGCATCGCAATTTCTTCTTGCGCAAAGTATCTTCACCCAGAAGAAGTTACTCCTAAAGGAGCCAAAGAAGAGAAAGCTAAAACAACAGAAAAAAGTAAACCAAAAGCAATACCATCTTCCTTTAAACTAACAGGAGCAATTGCCGTCAACAATAATGGCAAAGGCTGGAATGCCAGCCTAAACTGGAGCCAACAAGGACCTAATTATTATACGATCCGCCTAAGTGGGCCACTAGGTGGAAAAACAGTAATTATTAGTAAGCATGGCTCAACTGTTACTTACCAAGAAGGTAATAAAATAATAAAAGCCAATAGCGATGCTGAATTGCTTAAGAAAAAAACAAATATACATTTGCCAGTAAAAAATCTATATTACTGGGTAAGGGGCATACCTGCCCCAGGTGAAGTTAGCTATAGCAAAAAAGATAGTTATAATAATAACGAAATAATAAAACAAAATGGTTTTACCATTACCTATAGTCAATATACCAAAAATAACCTTGGCGTAACGTTACCTAAAAAAGTTAAAATAACTGGAAAAAATTTAACAATTAAAATAGTGATTAAAAACTGGAGTTAAGAAGTAAGTGAAGCCTATAGATGCTGTTATATCTTGGGTAGATGGTGATGACCCACAATACCAAGAAAAACTCCAAAAATTTTGCCAAGCTAATAATTTTAACCATAAAAAAGTAATTGAACCAACAAGAGTTAAGCAAGTAAATGAGATATTCTATTGTCTATCTTGCTTAAACCGAAATGCTCCATGGCTTAGGAATATTTATCTAATAACTAATCAACAAATACCTACTGCTCTTAAAAACATCAAAGACACAAACTTAACTAAAAAAATTCACATAATAGATCAAAATGAGTTATTAAAAGCACAAAACATCACTACCCCAATATTTAATAGTTTGAGTGTTGAATGGTTAATTTGGAATATACCAAATCTATCAACGAACTTTATTTACTTAAATGATGATTTTTTTATAACAAGACCTCTTAAGCCAGAAGACTTCTTTGACAATGACCACATAAAATTAAGAGGAAAATGGAAAGTCCAAGCTAAACAAAAAACTAGTTATAAAATTAAATTATTTTTCAGTAAAATATTTAATTTACAAGCACCACGACCCAAAACTAATCCTCATCGATCTTGGCAAGAAAAAGCAGCTAAACTTGCTGGTTTTAGGAAAAAATTTTACTTGCTAGAACACGCCCCATTTGCTCTTAATAAAACTACTTTTAATAACTACATCAAATCAGCCCCTAATATGCTTGAAGAAAATGCACGCAAACCTTTCCGCGACCCTCAGCACATATCAAGCATACCACTAATAGTGCATCTAGATTTAAAGAATAAGCGTACAATTAATGATAAAAACCAACAAGCAATTATGGTAAATGGAGCAACACACTCTTTCAAAAAAATCCGTGCACGCCTAACTAAAGCAACAAATGATCCTAAAATTAGCTTCGTCTGCATGCAAAGTATCGACCAAGCCCCTTTTGAGGTTAAAGAGTATATGCTAAACTGGCTGCAAAAATGTATTAACTAAAATCATGCATATTATACTAGATGTAACTCGTTTAACCCGCCGCACTTTAAAAAAACAAACATTAACCGGTATTGATAGAGTTAGTATCGCCTATGTTAACCATTATCAGAATCAAGCCCAAGCCCTATTTCGCTATTGTGGATTTAATATAATCCTACCTTTAAAAGACTCAAAAAAGATATTTGCCTGGCTAATAAATCCACATTATAAATTGCCATTAAAAACTATGTTTTTAAAGAACCTATTTAACCAAAAAATACTCCCAAGAAGTATTTTATTAAATACAGGTCATATAGGCATAAATCAAAAAAACTATATTAAAATGCTAATTAAATATAATTTAAAGCCAGTATTTTTTATCCACGATTTAATTCCAATATACTATCCAGAATACTGTAGCGTTGGTGAAGATATCCGCCATCAAAATAAATTAAATTATGTCTTAAAATATGGCGATGGTATAATTGTAAATTCACAAGATACCTTAGATAAAGTTAATATATATTGTGATAAAAACAATTACAGAAAATTACCGATAATTGTTGCAAAACTTGCCCCTGATCTTAAACTTTTAACTAACGAAAATACCAGCCAAGCGCGAACAAAACCATATTTTGTAATGTTAAGCACGATTGAAGCACGCAAAAACCATTTATTAATTTTACAGATTTTTCGAAAACTCGCTGAAAACAGTCCTGAAACAACCCCGAAGTTATTTATAATTGGCAAAAGAGGATGGGAATGCGAACAAGTTTTTGATTTGCTAGATCGTAGCCCTACTTTAAAAAAAGTAGTAACAGAAATCTCTAATTGCCAAGATGCACAATTAAGTAACTATATAAAACATAGCCAAGCTCTATTATTTCCATCATTTACCGAAGGATATGGCTTACCATTGATCGAGGCATTGGCCTTAAAGACCCCTGTAATAGCTAGCGATTTGGCCGTGTTTAAAGAAATAGCTGGGGATATCCCAGAATATATAGATCCACTTGATGGCCATAAATGGGAAAATACTATACTTGAATATGCGAATACAAATAGTAAACAAAGAAACAAACAAGTAAAACGTTTACAAAATTTTAAGATCCCATCATGGGAAGATCACTTTCAGAAAGTAGATAAATTTCTAAGCTCTATCAATAGCAAAGGTTAATACACTTGCTATTGTATCTTTTTCTAAAGATAATGCTAATAAACGGTCAATTCCTAATGCAACACCACTGCATTCTGGCAAACCATAGTTTAACGCTTGCAAAAAATTCTCATCAAACGCTACTTCTCTGAATCCTTTTGTCAAACGCTTAGCATTATCTTCAATAAATCTTTTGCGCTGCGCATGCGCATCAGTAAGTTCAGAGAAGCCATTAGCAAGCTCTATTCCACGGTAATAAACTTCAAAACGTAAAGCAACACCATCAACAACTCTAGCAAGAGACGCTTGAGACTCTGGAAAATCATGAATAATAACCGGCATTGTTAAATTTGCAATAAATGGCTCGACTACATGAGTCATCAGCAAAAACAAATATTGATCAATATCTTGCTCATCATCATCCAAGACATTATTTAAATTAAATTTATGCAAACAAGAACTAAGCTCTGAAATATTCGCTGTAAAGGGATCTATGTCACATGCTTTAAGAAAAGCCTTTTGGTAAGTAATTTTGACAGCCGGATTACAAGCTAAAATTTTCTGTAAAAATACATCTACTTCATCAATTAATAAATTATAATCAGAACCTAATTTATACCATTCTAACAAAGTAAACTCAGGATTATGCCAACGCCCTAATTCATCATCACGAAAAGCCCGGAAAATTTGATAAATAGGCCCACTACCAGCAGCCAATAGCCTTTTCATATGATATTCTGGAGAAGTCTGTAAAAAATATTCTTTGCCTCGAAAAGTGGCTTTTATATTTTCCAAATAAACATCACTAACCCCATATTGCGACATAATTGGAGTTTCAACTTCCAAATATCCGCGTTCATCAAAAAAATGCCGAACATCTGCTAATATTTTTGCACGTAATTTAAGGTTAGGAATTGTTGCTGATGGCTGCCAATGCATCATAATTTCTCAAAACATACCAAGCTCAAGCTTTGCTGCTTCTGACATTCTATCTTGATCCCAAGGCGGCTCCCAAACGAGCTCTACTGTACAATCATTTATCCCATCAACCTCATTAACAGCTCGTTCAACAGTACCAGGAAACGTTTGTGCAACAGGACAACCAGGAGATGTCAGAGTCATTTTAATATCTACATGCTGATTTTCATCAATAATAACATCATAAATTAAACCCAAATCATAAATATTTACGGGAATCTCAGGGTCATACACCTCACGCAGCGCGGCTATTACTGCTTCTTTTAATTTCTCAGCTTTTTTCTTTTTCGATATTCCAAGCATAATTATTATCTCACTCGGTCACAATAATTTTAGTATCATTATCTAAAGCTGCTTGCATAGTATGCCAAGCTAGAGTTGCACATTTAACTCTAGCCGGAAACTCACGAACACCAGCAAGCACTACTAATTTATCAATATCTAAAGATCCACTATTATCATCCGTAGTCACCATAGCATGAAATTTTTGAAATATTTCGTGCGCATCTTCCACTGATTTACCCATTAAAGCATCTGTCATTAAAGATGCTGAGGCTTGAGAAATAGCACATCCATTACCTACAAAACTAATATCCTGAATAATGTTATCTTTTATTTTTAGATACACTGTCAATTTATCACCACACAACGGGTTAAACCCATTTGCGCTGTTAGTAGAACAATCCATGGAATGATGATTTCTAGGATTACGATTGTGATCAATAATTACTTCTTGATAAAGCTCATGCAAATCTGTCATAAAAATATCTCTACTGCTTTTTGCAAAGTATCAATGCATTTATCTATTTCTTGAGTTGTATTATAAAAAGATAAAGACATACGCGCGGTTGCTGGAACATCATAAAAATCCATAAGTGGCATAGCGCAATGATGACCAGCACGCACTGCAATACCTTCATTATCTAAAATAGTACCTAGATCATGAGCATGAATTTTATTATGCACAAATGAAATAACTGGTACTTTCCAATCGGTCTTACCGATAATTTTAAATCCTTCCAATTCATTTAGTTTGTTAGTTGCATAATTTAATAAATAACTTTCATATGCAATAATTTTATCTAAACCTAAGTTAAGTAAATAACTAATTGCAGCATCTAACCCAATTACTCCAGCAATATTTGGTGTCCCAGCTTCAAATTTATGCGGTATAGGAGCATACTCAGTTTTTTCGAAACTGACAAACGAAATCATCTCACCACCACCTTTATAAGGAGGCATATCATTTAAAAGCTCTTCACGCCCCCAAAGCCCCCCTATTCCAGTTGGGGCATACATTTTATGCCCTGAAAAAACATAAAAGTCACAACCCAAATCTTGCACGTCCACAGGAATATGTGGCACAGCTTGAGCTCCGTCTAATAATACAAAAGCACCATGCTCGTGCGCCATTTCTATCATTTTCTTAACTGGATTAATAGTACCGATAGCATTAGATACATGACTTATAGCAACAAACTTAGTATTATTCGAAAGCTTCTTAGCAAAATCTTCTAGTAATATTTCACCATCCAAAGAAATTGGCGCAACTTCAAGCTTAGCCCCAGTATTAGCACATACCATTTGCCAAGGGACAATATTCGAATGATGCTCCATTTGAGTCACTAATATCTCTTCATTAGGCAGAATTTGTGGTGCTACAAAACTTGATGCGACTAAATTAATCGCCTCAGTCGCCCCACTTACAAAGATACATTCATTCTTATTATTAGCATTAATAAAACTATGAAAATTATAACGCGCCTTCTCATATAAATCGGTAGCTCTAACACTTAAACTATGTACCCCACGATGCACATTAGCATTATGCATCGCATAATAATTACTTACCGCATCTATTACTTGGCGAGGTTTCTGCGCTGTTGCGGCATTATCTAAGTAAATTAAATTAGCACCATTTATTTGCTGCTTTAAGATAGGAAAATCTTCTCTAACCGCATTTACATCAAACTCCGGTAAAGCCTTTTGTTCTTTCATTTAATTACCTCATTTGTTGTTCTAATAAAGATCTCATCCAATTAGATAACGCCTTATCCTCAACTTTAGTTATATTATTATCCGCAAAGGCGTGCAATAAATAACGTTTTGCCTCAAGCTCAGCAATCCCTCTGCTAGCAAAATAAAACAATGCATTCTCATCTAGCTGACCAACTGTCGCACCATGAGTGCATACTACATCATCAGCAAAAATTTCTAATTGTGGTTTGGTATAGATTTGCGCCAAATTAGACAACAATAAATTTTTATTTTGTTGCCTAGCTTCAGTTGCAACTGCATCTTTGGCAACATAAATTTTGCCATTAAACACAGCCTGTGCTTTATCTGCAGCTATCCCTCTATAATCTTGTTCGCTATAGCAATTGGCAACGGCATGATTTACATACGTTTTATGATCCATATGCTGTTCATTAATTGGCATATACACCCCGTTTAAAATACACTTAGCATTCTTCGCAATTAAATTAACACTTATATCAGAACGAGACCAATGACCGCCTATATTTAATAGATGACTTACAAACTGACTATTTGCCAATTGATTCACCTCGACATGACCAAAGTGAAAAGATCTTAAACCTTCGCGCTGCACTTTATAATGTTCAACATTAGCATTCTCACCAAGCACTATTTCGGTAATAACATTAGTAAAATAATTATCTTCTTGTGTACCCTGATAATCTTCAATAATTTTAACTAAACTACCTTGCTCAGCAACAATCAGATGGCGCAAAAATACCGCTGTGTTATCTTCGGTATTTACATGTGTTAATAAAATTGGCTCTGGTAAATTAACATTTTGCGGCACATAAATAAATAATCCATACTTAAGCATTGCCGAATTAAGAGCATGCATACCATGACTAGAAACTAAAACCTTATTCAAATATTGTTTAACAATATCTGGATATTTCAACAATGCATTAGTTATAGTCTCAATTATAACTCCTGGTGGAAATTTAGCCTGAATATCAGCTAATCCTATAACTTCCCCATTAACATATGGTATTTTAATACCTATTGGCGCATCAATTTGCCTGCCAGTTGCAATAACCTCAAAAGCATGTTTACCAGTCTTTTTAACCTTAAACTTATGCTTTATAAACTCATCTAAAGGACTATATTTCCAGTCTTCGTTATGACGATCAGGAAAATTCAAACTCTCCAAATCTTGCAATGCTTGCGTTTGCATTTGTAAAAGCCAAGGATTATCTGCAAAAGCTTTTTCAGCAATTTGCTTATAATACTGAACTACTGAATTCATGGTTGCTCCACCGCTTCAATCCAACTATATCCCTTATCCTCTAACTCTAGAGCTAAAGATTTATCCCCAGACTTTATAATCTTGCCATGCGCTAATACATGAATAAAATCCGGCTCTATATAATTTAACAAACGTTGATAATGGGTTACTAAAACTATAGCGCGATCAGCATTGCGCATAGCATTTACCCCTGTTGCAATAATGCGTAACGCATCAATATCTAATCCTGAATCTGTTTCATCTAATATTGCAAGTGACGGGTCCAAAGCTAACATTTGTAAAATTTCGTTACGCTTTTTCTCTCCACCAGAGAAACCTTCATTAATCCCGCGATAGAGGAAACTTTCATCCATATCTAACATTTTACATTTTTTACGAATAAAGCTTAAAAACTCAACTGCATCTAAAGGCTTACGACCTTGACCTTCAGAAACAGCATTTACTGCCGACTTTAAAAAACTTATATTCGTAACACCAGGGATTTCAACAGGGTATTGAAAAGACATGAAAATCCCTGCTTTTGCTCGTTCGTCTGGGCCTAAAGGAGATAAATCATTGCTTTTATAATCGATTGAACCTTTGGTTATTTCATAAGCCGGATGACCAGCTAAAACTTTCGATAACGTGCTTTTCCCAGAACCATTTGGTCCCATAATAGCATGGACTTCTCCTGGATTAACTTCTAAATTAATCCCTTTTAGAATAGGATTACCATCGACTGATACATGTAAATTTTTAATACTTAACATAATTAACCTACCGCCCCTTCAAGACTAATACCTAAAAGTTTTGTTGCTTCAACTGCAAACTCCATTGGTAATTCCTTTAATACTTGTTTACAAAAACCATTTACAATCATTGACACTGCATTTTCGGTATCAATACCGCGCTGCTGACAATAAAACAGCTGTTCTTCACTAATTTTTGAAGTACTAGCCTCATGCTCAATTTGTGCCGAGGCATGTTTTGCTTCAATATATGGATAAGTATGAGCAGAACAAGAGTTACCCATTAACAAAGAATCACATTGTGAATAATTACGCGCATTAATAGCAGTTGGTGCTACCCGCACCAAACCACGATAAGCATTATGCGATTTTCCAGCACTTATCCCTTTAGAGATAATAGTTGATTTTGTATTCTTTCCAATATGAATCATTTTTGTGCCAGTATCTGCTTGCTGATAATTATTAGTAACAGCGACTGAATAAAATTCTCCAACTGAATCATCGCCTTGCAGGATTACACTAGGATATTTCCAAGTAATAGCAGAACCAGTCTCAATTTGTGTCCAAGATATTTTGGACGATTTACCACGACAAGCACCGCGCTTAGTTACAAAATTATAAATACCGCCCTTACCGTTTTTATCGCCTGGATACCAATTTTGTACAGTTGAATATTTTATTTGTGCTCTATCTAACGCAACTAATTCTACAACCGCGGCGTGCAATTGATTTTCATCTCGCATAGGTGCTGTGCAACCTTCTAGGTATGATACATAACTATCTTCATCAGCAACAATTAAAGTCCTTTCAAATTGCCCGGTTGATGCCGCATTTATACGAAAATAGGTGGATAACTCCATTGGGCAACGCACCCCTTTCGGAATATAGACGAAAGATCCATCACTAAATACAGCTGAATTAAGTGCTGCGTAAAAATTATCGCGGTATGGAACAACTGTTCCTAAGTACTTTTTAATTAATTCCGGATACTCGCGTACCGCTTCAGAAAAAGAACAAAAGATAATACCTTTTTCAGCAAGCTTGGCTTTAAATGTTGTTGCAACTGAGACACTATCAAAAACTGCGTCAACCGCAACACCGGCAAGCATTTCTTGTTCATGCAGAGGAATACCTAATTTTTCATAAGTTGCAAGAAGTTCTGGATCAACTTCATCTAAACTTTTAGGCCCATCTTTCAAATCTTTAGGAGCAGAATAATAAGCAATATCTTGATAATCAATGGCAGGAAAATGCACACTTGACCAATGTGGATGAGGCATAGTTTGCCAATGCTCAAAAGCCTTTAAGCGCCACTCTAATAAAAACTCAGGCTCTTTTTTAATCGCAGATAAACGTCTTATAATATCTTCATTAAGGCCTTTGGGAAAAGTCTCAACTTCAATATCAGTTGTAAACCCATGTTTATAATCTTGGTCTAGCAAAGAACTAAGTTGTTCGTTATTTTTTGCCACAACTAACTCCAAATTTATAATCTATTTGCAAACAATTACTCTGCAAGTCGGCAAGGCTAACACTACTTAAAGCGGCATAAATTGCCTGACTTACTAACTTCCAATTATTTTGCATTAAACACATACTCTGTAATACACAACCACTAGAAACATCACTACACTCAGTTAAGCCACGAGTATCTTCTAACGCATAAATTACATCAGCCAAAGAAATATCACTGGCCTCTTTACATAATTTATAACCGCCATTCGCACCACGTACAGAAACCAATAAATTTGCCTGACTTAACTTTTTTAGTAATTTACTAACGGTCGGAATAGCCAAGCGCGTATTTTCAGCAATATCTCGCGCACTTGCAAGCTTATCTGAATTCTTAGCAAGATAAGCCATAATCACGGTTCCGTAGTCTGCTAATTTACTGATGCGCAGCATAACATTCCTCACCAAAACAATCTAGTACTAAATAAGTACTAGATTATAATATGTGTTTAATTTAATTGATATAAGTAGTTAGTATTTATACAATTCATGATATTTTTTTCTTACAAAAAGCTTAGTTTATGATATAATTTCGCCCGAAACTAAACTGCCCTTGGAAAAATTATGAAATCTTATCGTCTGTTAAATCATATTTTTTTTGCAATCTTATGTACAATCTTCATAACCAGTAAATCTTTTGCAGAACCTAATAATATTCATAGTCTGCGTAAAGAGTTACAATATTATTATAATTCCGGACAATATATTAAAGATATTTCTAAAGTTGCAGACGAAGCAAATGCTTATATTAACCAACAAGTAAAAGAAAATAGTAATAGCAGCAATCCCCAAAAATTAGCCATTGTTTTAGACATAGACGAAACCAGCCTTTCATATTACAAAAATATGGCAAAAAGAAATTTTTGTTACAATCCTGTTGCCGCACGCGAAGAAATATTAAAAGCAAATGCCCCAGCCATTGAGCCTATTCTATCTTTATATAATAATGCAATTAAAAATAAAATATCCGTATTTTTCATAACAGGACGAAGTTCTTACGCTTATCAAGCAACATTGCGTAATTTAAAACAGGCTGGATATACTAAATTTGCTGCCGTATATACTAGACCAGCGAGCTACAAAAAAAATTCTATTCAAAAATATAAAACAGACACTAGAGCTAAATTAGAACATGAAGGATATATAATAATTGCATCTATTGGCGATCAAATAAGTGACTTAGCAGGTGGGTACGCAAAGAAAACCTTTAAACTTCCAAATCCTTATTACTATATTTCCTGAGATTATACATTTCTGGACTTTGGCAACTTTTTAAAACTGGTCTAAATATGCCGTCTTTGCGAACGAAGTGTGGCAATACAGTTTTTGATACTTATAATTAATTGACTTTGTAAAAACCATCAACTATTTAGTTAATACATGTAACTATATTACAAAGATAATAAATGGGAAAAATTATAACTACAGATGAAAATCGCGGTGAAGATATGTTTTTTAATTTGTCCATAAAAACATATTTGCAAGAGCAGGGAAACAATACAACTGATGATACGAAAAAACTAAAGAATTGCATTTATAACGAAAAAGTTAAAGTATATTTAGCCGCAATAGATGAAAATAATAAAGTTGAATTAATAGCTATTAATAATGAAGGCAAAAAACAATGCTTCGTTTTAGACTGTGATAGTAATCTTAGCGTTCTTAACGTAACAAAAACTAAATTAGAAAATCTTTCTAAAGAAAGCCAAGATTTTTTTGAAGATCTTCAATCTAAGCAATCTGCACATATAAGGCCATTATCACAATAACTTTTAGGAAAATCCTATGGGTTATTTCTTTTATTAGGGCTTGCTTCTTCAAAGCTATCATCCTCTCGATCAGTTAAATCGGGGCTATCGCTTCTTGGAGAAGTTTTGGGGCTGTCCGTATCAACATGACTATTCACCTCTGGTTTCTTCTCATGCAAATTATCTAAATGAATAACTGGTGGTAACTCTTTCGGAACTTTAGAATAAGTATCTATAAAAGAATCAGTGCCTTCCCCTGCCGATATTATTAAGGATTTTTCAGGATTATATCTAATTACCGCGTCTTTCATATAATCTGGCAAACCATTATGGGCTTGCAATTTTCTTACTTTTTTTTGTTTTAAATTAGTAATAACTTCATATTCTGTGTTATTAGAATTATACGACAAACCTTTTTTTGCTGAAATTTTATGTCCGGCACCTTGATCGACTAGAGGTATCATTGCGCTCGCACCATATAAGTTTTCTGCATTATAATGTTTATTAATCGCAAGATTTAAAACATCTAAAGCATCTATGGTCTCTTCTTTAGTATTAGCTTTTGCGACCGCAACAAATGCTTCTTGCAAATCTTTTGGCATATCGATTTTTTTTAATAATTGCTCGCGCTCCATAATTATAGGAGTACGCTCATTACCACTTTTACAGCCCAATATCGATACATCTTCGATAAAAATAGATAGTGCTTGCACTAACTTTGCATAATTGTGGCTGAAATGTAAATCGTATGCCATAACTTTTTGCAAACTTGTCCGTACAAGATCCGTAGTATTAGATACATAAACGTCTCTTGAGCCTTGCCAAGTAAGTTTTTGCTTGGCAATATCAACGCGTAAAGCTTTACCTTCTGTAGACTTTATAAAATACGGAGATTTAAAAAAATTAGCAATCCGTGCCAAAATACCTTTTGGCTCCGGTGGTAATAAAAATTCTTTATATTTATCCAATATATCTTTATCACCAATGTTATAACAAAGAGCCATCTCTGCTAATAAAGTCGCCTCATTTGGTAAAGCTGTACTTATACCAAAATTATAATAACCAAGTGGCTTACCAAAACCATTTACTGAGATAGCTTGCACTAAACAAAAATTACCTGTTCTATCTTTAGCAACGTTACGATTATATGCATGAGCGCCAAGAATAATATGTCTAGCACTTTGGGTTTGCAGGTTTTTTTGCAAAGCATCATCAAGTCTATGCTGCATTGCTGTAAACAAATTATAGGTAAAAGGTTTGGTTAAGTTGTATTGCGTAGCTAATTTATTAATTTTAACTTTTGTATCTTCAATATACATCTTCTCAGACAAACCTGTTTTCACAGCTAAAGAAGGTGTACGTACTTGTAATCCTTCTAATCGATATCTAACTCCAGACTCATCAATACGATAAGATTTAACCCCGCGATGAGCAAAATTTTCTCCTTTTTTGCGTTCATGTGATGCGTATTCAGAACCTTCTATTTCGGTTGCGGTATTTAAATTATAATCAATGTGCAAAACTTTTTTTGCTGTTGCCGGAGTTATCTCTGCATCTTTACGAGCCTTATTAAGATCGAATTTCTTTAAATTTAATTGAAATTTAGGTGTTATCTCTGCTAACAAAAAGTCATGTGCTAGAGGAGCAATTTTTGCGCGTTGCTTATCTAATATGGAATTTAAAATTGCTATATTTATAGGCTTAGTGCCATTTTCAGTGGCAGCAATTAAGCCATCTGCAAATGCTTGCATAACAAGATCATTTACTAATCTCATTGTTTCAGGAGATATAGTATGGTCATTTTTTATAGTAGAAAATTGTTTCTTATAAACTTCAAGCGCTAAAGATAATTGAAAATGCATTTCTTGTTGTAAAAATATTATGCTGTTTTTGCTTGGTAAATTATTAACCTGATCTTTAATATATGCTACTGCATCATTAGAAATACCTTTATTATTAAGTTTTTCTGTAAAAGAATTTAAATACGCACTTTGTAAATCAGGATGCTTTGAAATATCTAAACTAACAAGACAATTTTCAAGGTCTATTAACAATCGGCCCTGTGGATCAAAATTTAGTATAGCACCTTCTTGCATTACTTTTTTGATAGCTTTATCAATATTACTTTCTACATCGGATATCTCGGCAGACTCATCTGCAAATAAGAATATATTATCAACAATATTATCTATTTTTTCTCTTATTCTTGCTTGTTCTCTTTTGCTACTTACTGTTGTTCGCACATACTCTAAATATACTATATAAAGGCAGGCGCACTCTTTGTCAGTTTTTCCTGACTTTTTCATGTCATCTAAAAATTTAAGTAAATTACCCTTAATATCTTTTTTAAAATCTTGCTCTTCGAAGAGTTCCATTAAACTAGGATAAATATCAATATAAAACTCAGGTTCTTCTCGTAAAGCAAACATTAAATTAGGATCTGTATAAAAATCTGATATGTATTTTAAATACTCAACTTGAGCGTTATTTTTCGCATCTGGATCCACCGAATTAATAATATCAATTAAACGATTTCGAAAACGTTTTTCTAAGAAACTTTTTTTCTCTAACTCACTGTAATCTATTGGATCTTCAAAAATACTTTCAAAGCTTAAATCTTTCTTATAATTATTAACTTTAGATATATCTAATATCTT
Source organism: Gammaproteobacteria bacterium (assembly GCA_030427555.1). Taxonomy (GTDB): domain Bacteria; phylum Pseudomonadota; class Gammaproteobacteria; order Legionellales; family Legionellaceae; genus 2-12-FULL-35-11. The sequence continues at coordinate 13,784 of JAUIBC010000023.1, forward strand.
ATTATAAAACCATTTTTTTTGAGTTCTATCAGCTAAATTAAACATATCATTTGACATATCACCTACAGATCTATTTAACTTTTCTGGTAAAATTTCACCTTTTTCATCAAAAAGCTCGGATACAAAATTATAAGCAGATTCAGATTCCAAAACTTTTTTTAATTCTTGTAATAAACCTCCTGACTCTACATCCTTTTGTAATAAATTATATCTTTCACCTTCTAATAAAGTATATTCTTGTGGATTGTCATTGACAGATAAGGCTGGTGCATCAAAATCAGGTTCAGGTAGGTTTATTTTTGAAAAAAAATCACTTGTATAAAATACGGTTACTTTTCTATCATCTATCGATTTAGCATTACAATTTTTAATATGAGAAATAAAATATACAGGAGGATTATCACCAACCCTTTTTATACTAAAACCACAAGCAACGCCATTATTTAGATAACCAAAACGTAATGTCGAATCATATACTTTATTATCGCTTTGATAATTGATAAGATTTTTCTGATACTCAAGAGAATAGGATAATAAAATATCTGCATATGCGCCACCCATGTAATCGCCTTGGGTATAACATAGTTTCTCATCCGCTTTGTCAGCTATACCAAATATTTCGCTAATTAACTCAGCATTTGTTTGCCCATCAGCAAGCAAAAATGGAACCCTATCGTGATCTCTCAATATTACTTTTCTTGATACATTGTTCGAAATAAAATTATAGAAAAAATATATTTTTTCATTTATTTCATTTATTTCATTTATTTCATTTATTTCATTTATTTCATTTATTTCATTTATTTCATTTATTTCATTTTCTTGAGTTTCCTTTAAAAGTTCTTTAACGGTAAGTATCTTTTGCAAAGAAATTTTTTCATACTTGTAATCTTGTATTTCTGTTAACCATGGCAATGTTAATTCATCTTGTATTGACTTAAACTCTTCCTCTTTTAAATCCTTAAATGCATAATAATCAAGAATACCTAAAACGCTAAGCATTTTTCTATGATTAGATTCTAAAAATTTATATTTAGTCATTTTATTTTGCTATATGTAATATAATAATATAATTATAGCAACAAATAAAACTTATTTGTATTTTATAATCTATTAGATATATTTTATCTCAAAAAATCCCGGATAAGAAAAATGGTTGCTTATTATTTCGTCTTTACTTAACCAAATGCCATTCTGTGTCAACACGCCTTAGATAAGTGTGCATTTAATCTTTCCTTACTAAGCGGTATATAATCATCATCCTTAACTGGTATTAAGCAATTTGGTTTCTTAAAGAAACTTGAGGCAAAATAGCTAGTTGCTAAACCAACTCCACCAACAGCACTACTAGCAAACCCTGTTATTATTAATGCTGATAACGCTGTAGCAGATAATTGCAGAAAACTAGACAAAGAACTAGGTCCATAAATCATTAATAATAATGTTACTAAACCAATAACTAACAATGCACCACTAACAATACCAATAGCATTCAAAACTTTTAATTGGAAAGGAGCATAATTAGCATTTGAGCCTGTTGAGGTAATACTATCTTTTTCAGAAATAATATCTGATTCCTCAGCTTTGGTTGGTAATTTTAGAGTCAAAGCTTGCAACACATCGACATTTTGCAAAGTGCTATAAAGTTTCACAGAATCTGGATCTAAGTCGTATGTTTCTATCTTAGTCATTAAAGATGTTTCATTAACTATCAATCTTTCTTTAAATTTTTTACTATAAATCTGTTCGATAGCCCTCTTAATGTTTGTATCAAAGTGGTTACAAAGATCTACTAAATTAGTAAATTTATTTGGGACTTCATGATTTATTTCACTGAAAATTAAGCTTCTAACCGTATTATTTTGTACTGAGACCTCAATTAAATCATCCTTTGAATCAATAAATTTTTCCTTATATTCTTGAAGTTTCTGTAATTTTTCTTTAACAAAAGCCTGAAACTTGGGAAGTTGTAAATAACCAGAATTAATTTCTGTTAGAGTTGTCATTAAACTTAACTGTCTAATTGTAATAACTAAATTTATTTGATCACGCAAATAATTGCGTAAGTTTTTTGATAAACCATCATCTAAGATATATTTAAAGCTATAATGGGCTTCATCTGCAAGAGCCTCTCGTAAAAACTGTAATGCTTGTTCATTTGAACTTAGAAAACCTTCCTTTTTATCAAGTAAAGTTACATTATGTGCCTCAAGCATTAATGAGATAAAACAAACCAGATATTCTCGAGCTGAATTAAAATCCTTATTATGGTGATTAAAAAGACCATAAGCGTTTATTAAATCTTCAATATACTCAATGTAATTTTCATCAAAATATTTTAAAGTTTCTACAAAATCGCTATCGGATGATTTAAATTTATTTAAAGCCTCTTTCCTAGCATCTCGATAATGACTTGCATAAATTGCAAGAAGGTCAATTACTGTGGATGGAGTTGGATTTAGCTCCATGCGCAAAAAATTATCATCTTCACGCATATTTAATTTTTTAATAAATTTTGGCAGCAATTCTGGATTTTTCTTAATCTCAATATTCAAATCAATTAATTTTGAAAAAAACATTGCTGGATTTTCTAATCTACCATCGGGATAAAGTAACCTACGTATCGTTCTAGTTGTATTTTGAATAACTGAATAGCCACTATTTATAACATCACTAAGGTTTAAATCATTCCTTAATTTATCTTTATAAGATCTTTGTAAAAAATCAATTCGTTCTTCTAAGCGATCGATAAATCTTTGCAACTTATGCGCTTCGCATAAATCATCTTTAAATGCATGAACTTCATCTCTTATGCCTAGTTTTAACTTAAGTAATAAAGCTTTAAATTCGCCACATAATGTATATAATTCATCCGTTGTAAATGGCTGTTTAGTCTGCGGATTTACACCTTGAATCAGATTAATAGATATATTAGCCAGAGTAATTGCGATTAGACGTGTGGCATTAAGATCTTGAATATGATCATGCGCATCTACGAATAATTTAGAATCGTTAATAAAATTATGTTTAATATTACCTTTTACTTTATCAAGTAAATCAAGAAACTCTCCTCCTAATAAAAAATTTATAGCTTGCGTTGCTTCATCAACATTATCGCCATCTTCTCGAGGCTGATCAAAATTCACTCCAAAAGGCAAAGAAGATACTGAAAAAGCACTAAATTTCGTCCCTTTTTTATCTCCTTTATCAATAGTTTTTTTTAGTAATCCAGAAAATTTATATAAAGTTGGATTTTTCTCTATTTCTGTAATAAAAGCCGCAATATACTTAGAACAATCACGGCGTTGATCTTTGGCATCAGGTATAAAAAATGAAACAACGTTCGCATCAACCGAATCAATAAATCCTTGACGTTCGTCATCAGCACTATCTATATGGGTTTTTATTAAATAATATGCAGTGCCTAAAGCCGCAACTGTTGCAAGACTAGCTCCAGCGATGAATGCTGCGTTACTTAGATTATTAGGTACTACTAGTGATTGAAAACGATCTTTAAACTTTGTAGCCTCCAAGGTTAAATCAGAAACGTTATCTAAATTACTTTCACCTCCAAGCAAAGCAGACTTAAAAGCTTGTTGCACAAATTCCGGACCTGGCATATCTAATCTCCCTTATTTACCACCAACTTTAAATCTGGGCGACCTTTTCTCTTCGGAACATGCTTATATTGCTGATAAACTTCCATGACTCGAAACGCTTCATCCGTTTCACTGTCGACGAGCTCAACATCCTCACCTGTAGAATCAACTAATGTAATCGACAAATGCATCTCACGAAAAGCGCCAATTTTATAACGCTTCTTTAACATCTCAATAATACCAGTTAAATTCTCGGTCGCTTGATTACTATCATGCCTGCCATGAAAAATAATTTCCATAAAAATACTCCTCTTTTGACAATTAAAGTTGGAACTTGCCGTTACAATATTATTTTCGTCAATAAAATTAATTTCTTGAATTTTTTAGGCAGAAATTAGCGTCATATCGCCTAAAATATTGCATTTTAAGGCCTCTTAGGTATACAATTACGCAAATCCCTATAATTTTTTGGCACTATACAGATGGTGTTTGTCGTATGTGGTTTAAATCATAAAACCGCACCTTTAAATATACGTGAAAAATTTGCACTTGCTGCTAGTAATGATAGCAACATTTTACATCGTTTTACTGACGATCTGGATGTTGATGAAGCTGCCGTATTATTTACATGTAACCGTACTGAGATTTACTGTAATACTACAGATCCTAAAATTATTATCCCGTGGATATCCACTGAGAAAGATATTCCCATAAATGAAGCATCATCTTATTTCTATTCACATACCGAAGAAAGCGCGATTAAGCATTTACTCCGTGTTGGTAGCGGATTAGACTCAATGATGCTCGGTGAGCCACAGATTCTTGGCCAAATAAAAAAAGCTTATAGTTTAGCAAGTCAAGCTGGTACAATTGGAAGCAATTTGGACTCTATTTTCCAATATGTTTTTCAAGCCTGTAAAAAAATCCGCTCAACCAGTGGCATTGGAAAAAATCCTATATCAATAGCCTATGCTGCTGCACAATTGGTTGGGAATTTTTTTCAAAATTACGCAAATTTAAACGTATTTATTATTGGTTCAGGCGATACATCGGCTTTAGTCGCAAAATATTTATATCAATCTGGGGTACGTAAATTTATCGTAACCAGTAGAACCCAAGAAAAAGCTGAAATATTATCTGCTGAATTACAAGGAAAAACTGTACCTATCATTAATTTCAGTGAGCATTTGGCTAACGCAGATGTAATAATATCCGCAACAAGCTGCCCGTTACCTTTTATTAATAAGGATATGATAAACAACGCCCTTGTAAAACGTAATAATAAGCCAATGTTTCTCTTAGACCTAGCAGTGCCAAGAGATATAGAAGCTGACGTTACAACCATACCTAACGTATATTTATACAATATAGATAATTTACAAGATGTTGTTGCAAGTAGCATCCATGAGCGACAAAAAGCCGCAGTTTTAGCTGAAGACATGATAGAGAAAGAAATTAATAACTACATAAACTGGAATAATACTAAGCAAGCAAGTCACGTTATTCACGGTTATCAACAACACATGCAAAAATTATCTCATCTAGAACTACAACGCGCCTTAAATAAAATATCTAACGGCAAATGCCCTTATGAAGTATTAAATGAGTTTGGAAGAAGACTAACCAATAAACTTACACATTTTCCTAAAATAGGCTTGCGTCAAATTGCGGCGGATAACCAAAATAGTCTTCAAGAATTAATTAACTATTTTTCAAAAAAACAATAAATATGAAAGAATCTCTCACTATAAAATTACAAACCATGCTCGAGCGTTTTCAAGAAATAGAACGCTTACTTGCAGAAGCAGATATTATTGCTGATCAAAATAAATTTAAAGCATTATCCAAAGAATACGCACAACTTGAACCAGTTGCCCATAGTTATGCTGATTACAATAAAGCTTGTGCAGATTTACATGAACTCGAAGAATTAATTACTGGAGATGATAAAGATCTCGCAGAGATGGCAGAAGAGGAAATTAATAGCGCAAAAGATAAGCTTAATACTATAGAAATAATATTACAAAAACATTTAATTCCCAAAGACCCTGATGATGAGCGCAACATTTATTTAGAAGTAAGAGCCGGAACTGGCGGTGATGAAGCAGCTATATTTGCCGGTGATTTATTTAGAATGTATAGTAGATATGCTGAAACTAAAGGATGGAACGTTGAAATAATTAATGCAAGTCATGGTGAGCATGGTGGCTTTAAAGAAATAATAGCGCTAATATCAGGACACAATGTATACGCTAATTTAAAATTTGAATCAGGAGCACATCGTGTACAACGTGTTCCAACCACAGAGTCACAGGGCAGAGTACACACATCAGCCTGCACTGTTGCAATTTTACCTGAAGTTGAATCAATAGATGATGTAGATATAAATACAGAAGATCTACGCATAGATACCTTTCGCGCATCAGGTGCTGGCGGCCAGCATGTTAATAAAACAGACTCCGCCATTCGCATTACCCATATCCCAACTGGCGTAGTAGTCGAATGCCAAGATGAGCGTTCTCAACATAAAAATCGTGCTAAAGCCATGGCATTATTAAAAACTAGGTTATTAAATGCTGAGCAAAACAAACAAAAACAAGAACAAGCACAAACTCGTAAATCTCTTGTAGGAAGCGGAGACAGATCAGAAAGAATTAGAACTTATAACTTCCCACAAGGCAGATTAACAGATCACCGCATAAACTTAACAATTTACCAATTAACAGAAGTTATGGCAGGCGACTTAAACTTAGTAATAGACCCATTAAAACAAGAACACCATGCAGAACTGCTCGCTGAGCTAAGTAAATGACCAAAATTAAACAAGCGATTAACCAAGCCAACCTATTACTTAAATCAACTAGTACAACGAGCCTTATCGATTGTGAATCATTATTATGCCATGTTTTAAATGTAAAAAAAGCTTATCTATATACCCACCCCGAAAAAGAATTAACCCAAGA